>CAUEYG010000122.1 GCA_959021945.1 uncultured Eubacteriales bacterium
CGGGGTTACGCTTTCCGGCGTCAAGTATCCTCTGTCTGATTATACGTTAAAGAGGACATTTCCGCTGGGTGTCAGCAATGAATATGATGCAGATGAAGCAGTTATTTCAGTAGAAAGCGGCACTTTATTGATTGTACTTTCTGAAGATTACTGATTTAATGATAGCAGAACTGTCCTTGTACACAAATTGAAAACTGTACTTTAGTCATACTTAAAAAACGGAAAAACTTCCGTTTTTTTCTTATGCAGAAATGTCTTTAGTATGAAGATTGATAGGCTATCAGTAAACTTTACCGATTGGAAACATCTGACAAGTCCAGCTTTGCTCTTTTTAAAACTGTACTTACTTAATTTATATTTATTGTATCTTTTAATAATTACAAATTTGGAGTATTCTAACGAAAGAGTTACAGATGGAGGTGAAACATGAAAGAAACAGAACGAATAAAAAGCTTATGCGAGACAGCATTATTTATTGCAATTGTATTTTTAGGCGTCTTTATCCTTAAATTTCCCGGACCCTTTGGATATGTTCATATTGGAGACTCTATGATCTTCCTTTCTGTATTGATGCTTGGGGGAAAAAGAGGTGCTCTTGCAGGGAGCTTGGGAGCATCCATTGCTGACCTTGTAAGTGGATATACCATATGGGCTATTCCAACATTCTTATGCAAAGCTGCTATGGCTCTCGTAATGGGTGTCATGATTAAAGGTCACTTTATGGGACTTAGAGGACGCACACTATGGGTCCTTTCCGCCATTGCCGGCGGATTGACACAAGGCATTGGATATGTGGTCTTCTGGTATGGTTTCTTTGGAAAAGCTGCTGCTGCTGCCGCTGCTGCAGTCCCAGGTCTGGTTTTTCAGACGATTTCCGGAATCATGATTGCTTTTGCCTTAGCAGAAGCTCTGCAGAAAACCAGTTTAAAAAAATATTTTATTTATACAACAGATGGGAAAGAAACGCAGTTATGTTAGAAAGAATGAAACAGTTTAAAAAGATTGACGCCCACAGTCATGTAGGTTATTTTGGCGGTTGGCCAAATGTGGGAATTACTCCGGAAGAAATGATTGAACAAATGGACCAATACAATGTGGAGAAAACTGTAATATCTACATTCCCTATGAATGAAAGTCTTAGAGCTGTTGATCAGTATCCTGACCGCCTTGTAGGCGCTGCTTGGGTAAATCCTAACGAAAGTGCTGCCGCAGACCAAATACGCAGTGCTGTAAATGATCACGGTTTTAAAGCAGTAAAACTACACCCCCTCTTCCACAGTTATCTTCCCAATGATGCGTGTGTCTTCCCCATTGCAGAAACTGCTCAGGAGCTGGACATTCCCCTCATGATTCATACCGGCCATCCGCCCTTTTCTTTGCCTTGGAGTGTGGCTCAGCTGGCGGACCGCTATCCGTCAGTTAAAATAGTAATGATACACATGGGACACGGCAATGGCATGTATATTCAAGCTGCTATTGATATGGCCAAAAAATATAAAAATCTCTATTTAGAGACCTCCGGGATGCCTATGCATACAAAGATCAAAGAAGCTTACGAGCAGGTAGGACCGGAGCGGATCATGTGGGGCCTTGATGCTCCATTCCACCACCCAACTGTGGAAATGCAGAGAACCATTGTCAGTGGGCTTACCGATTCCCAATTAGAGGATGTCTTTTACTTTAATGCGAAAAACTTATTACACTTATAAATGAAAAAGGGCCTCTTCCCATAGTGGGAAGGACCCTTTTTCTCAAAGCTGCTTTCGAAGCTGCTCAAAAGTTTTATGTACTGGCGGTATCAAAATCAGAATGGAAGTAATGACTGCCTCTGCTCCAAGATAGGCAAAATTGTACCAGACAGACCAGGTGACAGCGTTAAAGCCTTCCGGCGCATAGGACCCAAAGAACAGAATCCCTGACAGTACAGAGCAAATATATCTTCCAAAAACGCCCAACAAATACCCTGTAATCAGACCAAATTTTTTATTTCTTAAAAGGCCTGCGAACCCAATGGCCCCAAAAGCCAGAGGATAGTCCAGCAGCAGCTGAACCGGATGAATGACATAAGGACTGAAAATCAGATCAATCAGACCAACGCACATCCCCGCCATAACGCCTCTCTTCACTCCAAAGAAATAGGCGCATACAGCGATTGGAAGCATACCAAAGGCTGACACATCTCCTCCCTGTGGCATGGGAAATAATTTTACTTGTTTTAAGACGACTGCCAGGGCTACCAACAAAGCGGATACTACTAATGCTTTTGTATCCATTTTTTTGTCCTTGCTTCCGGACAGCAGCACCCCTGCAAAAAGCAAAAGGATAACTACCACTGTAATAACTTGTCCTGTTGTTGATTCAAAAAACGTTTGTAATGACATAAAAAATCCTCCTATACTGACAATTACAGGAGGGGAACTGAATATTTTCCAGTTTTAGAACTTTTTTCTTCCAAAACAAAAAACATATTGCTTGCCTGCGCCGGCATTATCCGGATCAAGTCTTGAGGGTATGGCCCAAATAGGCTCCTCTCAGCATAAAGCTCCCCTAGCATGCGGCTTTGCCGCTCAAAATATGGATTTATTATATCACCTGCACTTGATTTGTCAATAAACCCGGAGATATAATAGGGACAATCGTCAAAATTTATTTTTTTAGGAGGTTAACGTGAGAACTGTTTGTTTAGGAGACAGCATCACGAGAGGTTACGGTGTAGGCCCCCGTGAAAGCTGGATATCCCTGCTCAATACACAGGAGCAGATTTTTATTAATAAAGGAGTTAATGGAGATACTACCGGAGGGATGTTAGCCCGTTTTTACAGCGATGCTGTCATAGAGAGGCCCAACTATGTGCTGTTAGAAGGAGGGCTTAACGATTTTATGGCCGGAGCATCAGAAATGCTCCCCCAATCCAACTATTATGCCATGGTCCATCAAGCCTTCCATTACAACATGATCCCTGTTGTATGCACATGCCTTCCCTTTGATCCTTCGGCTGCCAGAGCCGGCTGGTCTCAATTGACCGATTTTGATCTGGTAAAAGAGCGTTATGAAGCACTGCGCCACTGGCTTTTTCAATTGTGCCATGCTTATGATCTTTTTTGTCTTGATTTTTATGGGGAATTTGAAAAAGTTCTCTCCCAAAACCCAGGAAAGAACTTTTTTATTGATGGCATCCATCCTACTGCTCAAGGCCACAGCATTATGGCAGATATTGCAGGAACTTTTTTTCGCAATTTTAAAACTCAAGTTCCCCTGTAATCTTTTTAGGCATTACATACCTGACAGTTTTCAGCGGATCTACAATCTGGCAAAACTCAAGCTGACCGGCCAGACTCATGAGCATGGTAATATCCGGTGCATTCATGTTCATCCTTTCGCTTAAAAAATGAAACATGGTTTCTGTGGCATCAGCAGCCGCCTGGTCCAGGGTTTCTCTGGAAACAATAACAGACCAGTAGTCCTTGTTTTCCAACACAGGCTCCGGCTGCCTTTTCCCTTTTATCACTTCTAGGGCCACCGTCACTTCTGCCGGAATTTCTAAACCGGACACACCGATTTCACCGTCTCCCATGGCCGCGTGCAGATCACCCAGCGCAAAAAGGGCGCCTTCCGCCATGACAGGAAAATAGAGTGTAGCTCCTTCTGTCACCATTTTATTGTCCATGTTGCCGCCATGGCGCCCCGGGGTGCCTGTATTAATGGACTGTCCTGATGCCGGAGCCACACCGATCACTCCAATCATTGGGTTCAACGGCAGTTTCAGATCAGGTCCAAACTGTGCTGTTCCATCTGCAACTTCAATAATCTTTGTATGGCTTCCGGAAAGGAGATGACCTAAGGTCCCCATTCCTTCACCGCATACAGTTGTCCCCTTTTCATTCAATTGGATTTTTTCAATTGTTACTTTTAACGTATCTCCGGGCTGTGCTCCCTTTATAAAAATAGGCCCTGTGGCAGGATTTGTTCTGTCCCAATCCAGCGTTTCCATCCGATCCTCCGGGGATCTTAGCTGATTGGCGAAACAGTCCATTGTCTCAATCAAAACAGTGGAGCCTGAAGAAACTGTCATTACAGGTTCGTTTTGGTCTGAAAAGTTATAAACTGTTTTATCACTTTTTAAATAAAGCATTGCTTTTCCTCCTCTTTTGCTAAAACAACAACCTGTCTCTAGTGTAAGTCATTCTTCTGTTATTGTCAAAATATTAATCATGAAACAACTGCCATAACATCACAGCCTGACTCTTCCGCTTCTGTCAAGGCATTCTGCCTTAAATCACAGACAAAGCCCTCAAAGATTTTGCTGTCCTCCAGCAATTTGGCTATTTGTTCCGGGCGAATTAAGGCACCATTGACCTGCTTGTGAATCAAATTTTCCTGCTGCAACAGTTCAATAATAAATTGAGAACAAAAATAATGTTTCTCTCTTTTGCAGCTAATACCCAGCTTGCAACAGATCGCCCCTAAAATGCTGTATTTGTATTCATATCTTGTTTGATACAAATTTAGTAATCGGTTTTGAATCTGACGATAAGTATGGTAAGATACTTCAAGTTTTAGAATCATACATGGAGTGTGATTGTTCTTCACAAAAAAACCTGTAAAAATATCTTCTCTCGTAAATCCGGCTGGAAGTGCAAAAGCAGGGTTTCTCCTTCCAAAAGAATACATTTCCCGAAAGCTTTCATCTAAACTGATGGCAATATGCGTGTACTTGTCACGGGTTATGTAATAAATAGCCTTTGAAAAAATCGAATCCGTGCGCGTCAAAAACAAATATAAATTTCTTTTCATATTTCCCCCTACATTCCTTCTCAATACACTACAATATATATCAATCTATATTATATTCAGTATAATATCAAATATTATATATCATGTCAATCTTTACTAAGTGCAAAGTTTTATCTGAAAAGTGCTCTACATAAAAAAAGTGTGCAAGCTAGGAACGATAATTCCCTTGCACACTTTATTACAACAGCCTAAAAGCCAAAACTGCCGTCTTATTGTTTTTCTTCTTCTTGCAGCACTTGGACTTTTTCCGGTTCATTTTCTTCCTCAGGCAAATCTGCTTCTAAGTCTTCCGATTCTTCTTTGTCTGATGTTTCTTCAGCAGCAGGTTCCTTTTCCTGAATCTCCAATTGCGGCAAGCTGCTTTCTTCTAACTCCGGCTGAGTCTGTCTTGCCAAATGGTCCATTTTCCTAATGATAACTGCTGCGCAAAAGAACATAACTGCAAATCCAAAATATATTCCAGCGCTGGAAATCACATACTGGCAAACATCTACAATCCCGTCTGAAATAGACATTCCATACCCTTCATAATAACTCTGTACATAGGTAATGGAATAATACAGCATAAAGATACCGCACAGAAGCGATATGCCGGTACAGATATAAAGACCGATCACTCCTTTTTTACACCAGCCCCCTGATTTCTTTCCCCTGTTTTTATCTTTCATTCAAAATACCTCTTTCTAACATTTTTCCCAATTATCCCAAAAGAACATGTCAGCCTATTGAAGGTTATGGGTCTATTCTTTGTAGTTTATGTGACAGGAAATATAATCATTCTCACTAAACAAGTAAAGATAGGATTCCTTTACTGGCTTTTTTCTTATAGCCTCCAATGCTTCTTGGTAAATTCCAATCTGTTCCTGGTAAGTTTGTTTCAGACGGTTTAAGGCAGCTTCTTTTTCTTTGTTATTTACATAACTATTTTTATAGTCAATTAAGATGAGGCAGTCTCCTTCTTCAAAATAACAGTCAATTACCCCCTGCACCATGATTTGTGTCCCTTCCAGTTCTTTTAGCAGGTTAAACTCTGTTTCTTTATAAAGGGCTTTGGCCATGGCAGCGCGCTTTCCAATG
>CAUEYG010000123.1 GCA_959021945.1 uncultured Eubacteriales bacterium
GTTCTATGCCATTCATAGAGGAATTACAAGGCTCCACGATGACGGACTTCCGCAAGGCGGATGGAATCCAACAGAAAAGTTGACCGTAGCAGAAGTATTAAAAGGTTATACATACGGCTCTGCCTATGGCATTGGCAGAGAGGAGGAACTGGGCACATTGGAGACTGGAAAATATGCAGACATTGCAGTAATTGACAGGAACCTGTTTGCTGTGACGCCGGAGGAGATCAGAAATGCCGCTGTGGAAATGACGGTCATGGACGGAAACGTGATCTATACAAAAGAAAAATAAGATATCTTTATCTGCCAATGGGAGTTCCTATTGGCAGTTTTTCTCTTTATAACCTTAAGGGGACAGCTATTTTTTTCGTTAATAGGCCTCGCTGCCTTTTTGCTAGCTTTATTAATGTAGAAAAGTATGGTATGATTTCCTTAAAGCATAGAAATTGTGCAAAGCGGGAAGCGAGGATAAAAAGCAGTGGATAGTTGGAGCATACTTAATATAAAGGAAACAAGGGATAAAGAAAACATACGGAAGGCGTACAGGACAAAGCTGGCAGTCACCAATCCGGAAGATGATCCGGAAGGGTTTATGAAGCTGAGGGAGGCCCTTGAGGAAGCTTTAAGATTTGCTGACTCACAAGACGGCTCCGCAGCAGATTCAGACAGCTGCGACAGACAAGATACAGATGATTCACCGGTAGGTCGATGGATAGGACAAGCAGACGAATTGTACCGCTGCTTTTCAAAGCGAATTGACCCAAACCAGTGGGAGCAGCTGTTGCAGGATGATTTTTGCCAGAACCTGGATACAAAATTGTTGGCAAGGGATGCTTTGCTGGAATATTTGACGGAGCATTTTTTCGTCCCTCAATGCATCATGCAGACTTTGGACAGATATTTTGATTTTCGCCAAAACATGAAAGAGCTGGAGGAACTGTTTCCGCAGGAGTTTCTCGATTTACTTTTGGTACAAAGAGTGCAGAAAAAAGAATATCCGCCCTATGAATCTCTGGAAGGGGATGACAGTCTTCCTTTTGATCAATACTTATATCTTTCCTCACGCCTTGGCAGATGTCTGGAAGGCGGAGATACAAAGGGAGCATATGGTTTTTTGAAAAAAATGGCTGACACAGGAATCAAAAGCCCCTATTTTGGGATTGATAAGGCAAAGGCACTGTGTCAGGAAGATAAGTTTGCAGAAGCCCAGGCAGTAGTGGAAGAGGTGATTTCCCAATATGGAGCCATGGAAGATGCCAGGCTGATGAGAGCGGATATCGCTTTCTTTGTGGAAGATATCCAGAGAGCAAGAAACGAATATGAGGCAGTTTTGGATAGGAACCCTGATTCGCTCTGGGCCAAGTTTGGACTGGGAAAATGCCTGGTAAAAGAGGGAAAGTTCAAGGAGTCAAATGAAATTTTTTCTGTTTTGCTGGAAGAAAATCCTTACGACCCTAACACTTCACAGTGGCTCAAGCAGTGCAGCCGGCTATATATGGAGGTCTTAGAACAACGGGTAGAACGCCATTCTGATCAGGATATACTCTTTGAACTGGCCTGGTGCTATTATCAAAGCGAGGAGTACGAGAAGGTGTGCTGTCTCCTTGATTCTTTTGAACCAAAGCCGGAAAAGCAGCTGGAATACAACAGCCTGGCAGGGAGAGCCAGGGTTTATAGCGGCAGAGAAGAAGAGGCTTTGGAGTACTTAGAGCGCTGGGAGCAGCAGCTGTTGCAGCTGCCGGATATAGATGAAAATCAAAAGAAGTACCAACTTCCCTATATCCTTCTTTTAAAAAGCAAGGCTTACAGCATAAAAGGCGAGAAAAAAGCCGCCTTGAAAATGGTGGAACAGAGCCTTTTACAAGACCCGGACAATGGGGAGTTTTTAAGCCATAAGGGCCAACTGCTCTGCGATATCTGGGATTTTAACGGAGCTGTGGAGGCATTTACAAAAGCCATTGCAGCAAACCCTAATGTCCATATCCGATACCTGATGAGGGCAAAAGCTTTTTATATGATGGAATATTACGGCGAAGCTTTTAGCGATTGTCAAAGGGCCCTGACCTTATATCCTTACGAACTAACTGCATATGCCTATAAAATCCGAATTTTGATTGAGGCGGAGGAATTGGAGGTGGCAGAAGAGACCATCCAATTTTTGGAGCAAGAGGGGATAGGGGGAAGCGAGCTTTTATTCTTAAAGGGCTACCTGGAAGAAGGACGCCAGCATGTGGAACAGGCAAAGGCACTTTACCGCCGTATAATAGAGGAGTATGAAACCTGCAGGACAGAGGAGGAAAACTGTTTTGACCTGGAAAACCTGGCAGAGGTCTACAGGCGTCTTGCCTTACTGGAATATGATGAAAAGATGGAAGATTTTGAACCTGTCATCCAATGGATAAACAAAGGGCTTGAGGAAGATGAAAGGGATGTTCTTTTGATCGAGATGAAGGCTGAGATCGCATACAGCTGTGATCACTATGAGGAAGCCGCAGCTTTGTATCAACAGATTTCAGAGTTGGCCCCGGCTAAAATCGGTACTTATGGTATGCTTGACAATGTTTACAGAGAAACGGAACAGTGGGAAAAGGCCTTGGAATGTGCCAAGCTGCAAGTGGAGCAAACTCCCTCAGGATATGCTTATATGAGAAGGGGGCAGCTCCTCACCTGCCTGGAATGTATGGATGAGGCTTGGGAGGATTTTCTGACAGCGTCAAAGCTAGACCCGGAGCAGGCCTATATTTATAATTATATGGGCGTTATCCTGGAGTTTCAGGATCAGGAGGAGGAAGCCCTGGCCCATTATTTAAAGGCGATTGTCATGGGAGAGGAAAATGGAGAGCCATGTGAAGAGGCCTATGGCAATGCGTCGAATCTTTATTGCAGAAAAAAGGACTTTGAACAGGCAGCAGAAATGTTTCAGTGGGCTTACAAAGAGACAGAAAATCCCCTGTATCTTTACAGACTGATTGAACCAAGACGATTGGGCGGACAGTTTGCTCAGGCAGAGGAAGCCCTGGAATGCTATAGAAAGGAAGAGGGGTTGAAAACAAACGCTGTTATTTACAAGTGGGAGCTGGGACATATTTATCGGGACAGTCTGAGACTGGACAAGGCGCTGGCTTGTTATGAATCCATAGGGGACAGGGAGCCTGCTGCATTGAGAGAGGCGGCTAAAATTCTCTTTCACCAGGGAAAGGGAAAAAAAGCCCTGCAATATTTGACAAAAGCCATAGATATGCTGGAAGAAGATTATGAAATTCAAGAGGAAGGCTTTCTTCAGGCGGAATATTATTTATGGGCTGCCAAAGCTAGTATCATGCTGGGACGGAAAGAGGAGGCTCTATTGCTTGTGGATGAAGCGGCGTTTAAGATTCCTAATGACGTTAAAAAACAGACTAGCCCTTGTCTGCCTATGGTCTATCAAATGCTGGGAGGCATGGCTGCCATACAGGGAGAAGGAGAACAGGCGCTTTCTTATTTAAAAGAGGCTCTTTCCATTCGAAAATGTGATTACTGCAACTATGAACGCTGTGTTGATGCTCTTTTTGAACTGGGATATTTTTATGAGCTGCAGGGAGACAAGCAGGCGGCGCTAGAGTATTACAAGCAAGGGCTGGAAGCAGCGCCTGTGGACTCGGATTTGTACTGCCGGGTTCAGATTTTGGAAAAGGGGATATTATGAAAATTGGAATTGATTTAGGTACGACAAATTCATTGGTGTCATGTTATGGCGAAAAGGGTCCCAGGATTATTCCCAATGGACTGGGCAGTCATCTTACTCCTTCTGTAGTCAGTATTGATGAAGAGGGAACCATCTATGTGGGGGAGACTGCCAGGGAACGAGGAGCATTGTATCCGGATATGACTGCTTCCCTGTTCAAACGGAGCATGGGAACGGAAAAGGAATTTGTTTTGGGCAGCAGGAGATTTCGCGCTGAAGAATTGTCCTCTTTTTTGCTGAGAGCATTAAAGGAAGATGCGGAGCATGATTTGGGGTGTTCTGTGGAGGAAGCCATTATCAGCGTACCTGCCTATTTTAATGATATTCAGAGAAGGTCCACGAAAAAGGCAGGAGAACTGGCAGGTCTTAAAGTAGAACGGATCATCAATGAGCCGACGGCAGCAGCCATTGCTTATGGACTCCATGATAGAGCGGAGCATACCAGGTTTCTTGTCTTTGATCTGGGGGGAGGTACTTTTGATATTTCTATCCTGGAGCGTTACAGCAACATTATGGAAGTGCGGGCTGTTGCCGGAGATAACTTTACAGGAGGGGAAGATTTTACAAAGGTGCTGCTTGGTATGATGCTCCGTGAAAATGGCGTCGAAGAATCTGATCTGACAGAAAAAGAATATTATGATCTGATGCAGCAGGCAGAGCTGTGCAAGATAAGGTTTTCTGACAGGTCTGCTTCTTCCATGAAATGCATGATAAAAGGGACTTGTTATGAGACTTCTTTTTCCTTGGAAGAATACGAGCAGAACTGCCAGATGCTGCTGGCCAGAATTCGAAAACCTATTGAACGGAGCCTAAAGGATGCTAACATCCGTCTTTCTGATATTGATGAGATTGTATTGGTGGGAGGAGCTACAAAGCTACCAGTTATTCGCAATTTTGTGGCTCGGATCTTTGGGCGCATTCCAAGTATGAATATTAATCCGGATGAGGCAGTTGCCATAGGCGCTGCAATTCAATGCGCCATGAAAGAGAGACGGGAAGAGGTGAAGGACGTTGTTCTCACGGAAGTATGTCCCTTTACACTGGGAACCTCTGTGGTGCACCGCATAGGAAGTTTGGCAGAAAACGGCCATTTTTTACCTATTATTGAACGCAACACAGTGATCCCTGTCAGTCGTACTAATCGTTTTTATACAGCATCTGATTATCAGAGAAAAATTACAGTAGAGATCCTTCAGGGAGAGAGCCGCCTTGCGAAGAATAATCTTCTTCTTGGAGAAATCACCGTACCTGTGCCGGAAAAACCAGAGGGGGAAGAATCCATTGAGGTAACATACACGTATGATATTAACGCTATTTTAGAAGTTCGTGTAAAGGTGAATTCTACCGGGACGGTCAGAAAGGTGATTATACAAAAAGAGGAGGCGCGGATGACAGAGGCGGAAGCTGAGCAGCGCATGGAAGAGCTAAATTATTTAAAGATGCATCCTCGTGATGAAGAGGAAAACAAACTGCTGCTGCTTCGGGGAGAACGTCTGTATGAAGAAGCGACAGGAGCTGTGCGGCGTGAGCTGGACTTGCTGCTCAGCGATTTTGAGGTAATCCTGCAAAAACAGGACAAGGGGCTTATCCTGAAGGCCAGAAAAGAATTAAGGACAGTTCTTGATGAAATAGAACAAGCTATGAAGGAAAATTTGTTTAATTAGAAGGAAAGGCGCAGTTTTGCGTTTCCTGTAGACTCATAATATGGAGGAGGAAAAAATGAAAAGAAAGATTTGTTTTATGTTTATTAATGGTGACATTGAGTCAGTGCAGACAAGTATAATGAATGTAGGGGAAAATGGCGAAATGATTTTGGTTGGTGTAGGCAGTTATGACCAGGCTGTCGCAGAAGCTGCCAAGCTGGCGGAAGAAGGAATTGTAGCGCTGGAATTGTGCGGCGGTTTTGGAACCATAGGCCATGCTAAGGTGACAGAAGCGGTTGCCGGGAAGTGCCCCGTTGGGGTGATTCGGTTTGATAACCATCCTGGATATGGCGGAATGTCCGGGGATGAGAAGTGGGGCTAGGCAGCCTTTTGTTCTGGCGACGAGTCCTCGCTGCGCTGCGGAGGTCGCCGCCACAAAAGGCTGCCTAGCCGGAGGTTCTGGCGACTGGTCGTCGCTGCGCTGCG
>CAUEYG010000124.1 GCA_959021945.1 uncultured Eubacteriales bacterium
CAACTACCATTGCCGTGAATCGTTGTTTGGTATTCACCATTTTTTGTTCCTTTCTCCTCTGTGATTCTTCATTTAACTTTTTTATATTTTACAGCTGAAAAGCTGCTGTAAACCTTTTTTCCGCCAACTCTGCGATAAGCTCTTACTTTAAAATAATAGCGTTTCCCTTTTTTCAACTTTTTGTTTCTATATTTGGCGGTCTTTCCCCGGGTCACTGTTTTTATCCTTTTATAGCCTTTGTTTTTTTTGCCGGAGCGATAGATTTGATACCCGGATGCTCCGGAAACAGGTTTCCATTTAAGTGTGATTTTGCCTTTCCCGGCTTTTATTTTTACACTTGGTTTCTTTAGTGTGGGCTTGGCGGACCTTGCTGCAGAAAATCCACTATAGACCTTGGTGCCTTCTACTAATTGATAGGCTCTGATTTTATAGCGATACAGAGTGCCCGTCCTTCTTCCTGCCAAGACATAACTTTGTCCTGATCCTTTCTTGCGGTCAGCCACTTTCTTGTAAGCGCCTTTTTTTCCTTTTGCCTCATAGATTTCATATCCATCTGCTCCTGATCTTGCAGACCAGGTAAGCCGAATTTTGTGGTAAGATGCAGATGCGGCTTTTACGCCTGTCACCCTGCCCAAACGTTTTCTGGCAGCATCAATCTGCTTCTTTTTTTCCGCTTCCAGGGCCTCTTGTTTTTTCTTTTCTTCTTCCAGGGCCTCTTGCTTTTGACGAGCTGTTTTTGACGTAAGGGTTACTTGGTCCAGAATGTTGTTTTCTCCATCTCTTGTGGTGATCTTCATCTGTTCCCCATTGACAGAGATCATTTGATAGTTGCTGACCCCTCCCTGCAGTACGGCTGCATAAGGAACGTTTGATTCCTGATAAGATTTTCCTCCTGACACACCCATAATATAGGTAACGCCATCCTCATCATTTTGCTGGCCCTGGAGCATAGGCTTTGTGCGCATATATACATGTTGGTGCCCGCAGAGAACCAGATCCACACTGCCTTGTTCAAAGATTGGCGACCAGCGTTCCAGTACTTTTTCCGCAGTTTTGTCGCTGACCACAGAATAGGCTGGATGATGGGTCACCACAATGTTAAATTCTCCCTGAGAATTTTTTAAATCTTCTTTTATCCAGGTCTCTATTTTTTCCAGCTCTGCCTCTGAAATCAGCCCATTTTCTAACGGTTCAAAGATATTACTGCTGAGTACTGCAATGTGACAGTTTCCATAATCAAAGGAGTAAAACTCCTCTTCAAATCCTTGAGGTCCATTCTTTGGCAAAGAAAACAGCTGCTTGTAAAGAGTCGGCCTATAAGTATCAACATCATTACATTCGTGGTTTCCCGCAGCGCTCATAGCCGGTATTGACTGAAACAGGGTGCTGGCTCTTTTCAAATACGCTTCCCAATCCTCTGCGTCCTGTCCATTATTGACCATATCTCCGCCCAGCAAGGCAAAGGCAGGATCAATACCCTGCTGCACAGCCCGCTTTACCAGCGCTTCCCACTGGTCATATTCCGAAAAGTCTTCATCAGGCTGGGCGTCCCCCAGGTATAAGAAGGAAAAAGATTGGTTCTCTTTTCCTTCATCTCCTGTATAAAATCCAACGGGACTGCTTTTGTAGTCTCCCTGGTCAGTTTTCATACATAGCTGGTAATAGTAAGTGGTATCCGCCTGTAAATTGCTCATGACTGCTTCATAGACAGCCACCTGCTCGCCTTGCCCTAACTCCCGGCATTTTACTGCATCAACCGTCTCTTTTTCTCTCATCTGCCGGTCAGTGCTGTAACACAAGGATACGTCCCGGGCATTTTGAGGAACCCACCAGGTTACTGCTCTTTCTCCGGCTGTTCCTGTCAGAGACAGGATAGGATAGCGAGCCTCTGTTAATGTTTCTGCTTTCGTATCCGCCCATACGCTGGTGGTAATGGTACTTACTGTCATCAGCAAAACTAGCAGCAGACCTATCCATCTTTGATGTATGCGAAATCCTTGCATCTCTCTTCCTACCTTACTTTTATTCTTTTTACATTGGAGTAGGCACTGTAAACTTTTTTACCGCCCACATTGCGGTAAGCCCGCATCTTGTAGTAATAACGTTTTCCCTTTTTCATTTTTTTACTTCTATATTTGGTTGTCTTAGCCCTTTTAATGGTTTTAATCCTCTTATAGCCCTGCTTTTTTTTAGTGCTGCGATAAATCTGATAGCCATTTGCTCCAGCAACTCTTTTCCACCGCAATGTTACTTTTTTCTTTGCAGAAGTCAACGTTACAGAAGTTTTATTGAGTTTTGCTGTTGCTGCTATTGGTTGAGAAAAATCACCGTAAACCGTTCTTTCTGCTAACCGTTTATAAGGGCGCACTTTATAATAATAGCGCGTTCCCGTCTTTACTCCTGTATTCGTATAACTGTTACTGTTCTTTTGCCTATCAGCCAGCTTTGTGTATCCGCTGTTTTTCTTTGTGCTTCGATACACCTCATAGCCTGAGGCAGCGCTGTTTGTTCTCCAACTAATTTTGATTTTGTTATAAGCAGCAGCACTGGCTTTTACTCCTGTTTGTTTCCCTAATTGAGCCTGAGCCTGGGAAATCAGCTGTGCAGTCTTTGGAACAGCGTCCATCTGCTTCATGCCGCTTTGCAGCGCCTCTGTAATTTGGTTAGTTGTTTGTGCAGCCTGAATTTTGTTGATGGTTTCTGTTATAATGTTTTTCACTTGTGTCTGCTGCTGATTTTCATAGGCGCTCAAAGTGGCATAATTTTTTATCTGAGCAATCGCTTCATTTTTCGCTTGCTCCAAAAGTTGTTCCACAGTCGGCAGATCTACTGATACAATGCCGGCGTCAGAACATCCTGATTTTACAGCGTGTAAATATAGCTTCTCAGAAACACCTTTGTAGTTTTCCAACCGAATAGGCTCCTCGTAGGAGTATTGAGGCGTAGCGGTCAGCGTGTTTCCATTTATGGAATGATAGATCTCTGCTCCCTGTGTGGTGCAGTTCATGGTAATTTCTAATGTAGTTCCCTTTAACTGAAATTGGCAAGTAGGCTGGCTGACTTTACCTGCAGCTGTTACCGGAGACTTGCTTTCTGTAGCGAGCCGAAAGCCAAAGATCCATTTTCTGGAATTATTTGCAGTAGCCTTTCCTGTCCTCAATTCCTGCTCCGTCTGAGGCAAAACAATTCGCAGTGCGTTCTCCTGGTCTAATTTTTGGTCCAAAGAGTTTCGCAGCATATCACCTGTAATTCCTGAGTCCAGCGTTCCTTCATTAATCAGACTGGAAACCCTGCCCGAATAGCTGGATGTAGCCATATAAACCGGCATTTCTACAGAGCTTTTCAATATTTCATCGCAAACTCCATCTTGCTGATAATAGTTTCCTCCATAGTCTTGAAAAGCTTCATACAAGGCTGGAAAGAAATAGCGTTTCACGCCGTACAGCTCATTCCAGCTGTAGTTATCGCTGCTTTCTTGGAATTGAGGGTTATCGGTTGTCATCATTGCGATTTTGTCATTTCCTTTAAAAGAAAGCTGATCTGCGTTTTTTACGCTATCCGCCTCACTTACTGCTTTTTCAACTAGCTCTTCCAAAGTATAACCTCTACCCTCACAGTAATTGGTGGTAGGCAGCTTGTCGATCATCAGACAGGAATAATTTTTTCCATCCGGCGCCTTCCCTTCTTCCTTTACCAGATCCTCTCTTAAGTTCATCACTGTTAGTAAAACATCTTCGTCATTACTGTCCTTTACATAGAAAAAGACATTTGATACAGGATCGGAACTGTCTGTCTTTGCAGCGACAGGTTCCCCGGAGATCGTCACTACGCTGAACGCTATAAGGATACTGATCAGCAGAGCAAACAGTCTGCTCCTCATTGAAATCGTTTCTTTCACTGCCTTATTTCCTCCTTATTTCACTTTTACTGATTTTGCTGCGGAATAGGTGCTGTAAACCTTTTTTCCGTTTACCTTTCGATAGGCCCGCACTTTATAATAATAGCGCTTTCCTGTTTTTAACTTTTTATTTACAAACCTTACAGTACTTGCCTTGGCAATCGTCTTTACTCTCTTGTAGCCCCGCTTTTTCTTGGTGCTCCGGTAAATTTGATAGCCTTTTGCCCCAGATACCCGTTTCCATCTAACGGTAGCTTTTCCTTTTCCGCCCTTGAGTCTAACTGTAGTCTTTTTCAAAATCGGTCTGACGGACCTGGCTGAGGAAAAAGCGCCAACAACAGTTTGGCCGCCTGCCGTACCGTAGGCTGCTACTTTGTAAGAATATTTGGTTCCAGTTTTCAGTTTTTTATTTGTATAAGATGTTGTGTTCTTGTTCCTGATGGTGGCAATCTTACGGTATTTCTTACTTTTGCCTTCTGCTCTGTAAATATAATATCCCGCTGCAGCAGCTTTTTTCGTCCATCTGATTTTTGCTGTATGATAAGATGTGCAGGTCACCTTTACGCCTGTGACAGTCCCCAGGGAAATTTTTAGCTTGCTGACGGCTTCTTCCTTTGTAAGCTGGGCGTCGGTCTTTAGCCCATCCATCTTTTTCATAGAACGATCCAAAATAGCATTGATATCCTCAATATAAGCCGCCTGTTCAATGGAGCTCTCCGCCTGACTTAGGATTTGCTGCAATTGGAGCTTTTCCCCCTGACGATACAGATCTGGATTCTTGTAATTTTTCAGTTTTGCCAGAGCTGTACTTTTTTCTGCTGTTACAAGAGACGCATAGGCCTTTTCCGCCTCCTGCAAAGTCGTATAATTTGTAACCAAATTTCGTTCTGTTTCTGTGGTAAGGGTCTGATAAGCAGCTCTTGCAGCTTTGATAGCCGGTCCGCTGTTTCTTCCTACCGTACCAATGGCCTGAATTTTTGACAGCGCCTCGGACACCCCGGACTGATCGATTATGGTTACTGTTACTTCTTTTACCATTGGCTCATAATTGTCATTGGTAAGCTGTAGCTTATACGTTCCTGCTGTCTTCATCATGCTCCCTGCTGCAGAAAAATAACTGGATTTTATCGTGAGCTTTCCTGTTTGCTTCTGCAGATAGGAATTCCTGATAATAGTTCCATTTTCCGTTCCTTCCTGAAAGCATTTTACCTGTGTCATTTCATGATAGGAATCCGTATCTGAAAACGAGATAGTCAAATCTTTTCCTAAGTCATAATATTGCGGCACAATCAAGTTGGGAGCACGTCGTTTCACCGCAGCATTCCATTTTCCATCTTTGTAAGCCTTTGCCTCAGCTATGATTACATAGGTCCCGGCGCGGGTAAAATCCTTTTCAGACAGTGTGATGGTTTTGTCACTGCTGTTAATCTCATAGCTTATTGCTTTTGCCTGATCTTCTGTTGCCAGCCTTGCGGAAATTCCTGTAAGAGATGTGGTCCACGCATTCCACTCTGCCTCGTCAACAGAAGCGTCAGCCCTTAAAACAATCTGTTCCTCACCTAGGATTGTCTGGCCGGTCACTTTGATCTTTGGTACTGACTGGTAGTAAGTCATCGTTTGATTTCCCGCATCGCTGTACCCTTCTTTCACAGCTCTGGCATAAAAGGTAATGGGGTTTTTAGCCGGGTCCTCTGGGATGGCTACTGTAAAGGGGCCTTGGTAACGGGTCTGAGCTGACTGATGGCTCTTGGTATCTTCTGCTGCCGTTCCCAAGTCATAGTAAATTTCAGCGTCGGGCGTATCACAACTGAGAGTGACTGTCATGGTTTTTCCATCTGCGTTAGGTGAAAAAACGGCTTTTGGCTTTGCCACAGTACCCTTTGACTGGACATCCGGCCTATTTTTCATATCAAGCTTTATATTATAAATCCAACGGAAGTTCTCAT
>CAUEYG010000125.1 GCA_959021945.1 uncultured Eubacteriales bacterium
GGGGCTCCCTGCTCTTCCTGCCATCCAGAGAAGCTCCCAAATCAAGCCCAAGACCTACATTGGCATTTACTGTATAAACCCCTGGGCAAAATACGCCTCCCCTTGGGTTTTCCCTTCCTTCTATATGTTTACAATAGCAGTTAAATACATCCTGAAAGAATCGATCTGCATAATCATCATCATTTCCGTAATGATGAACCTTGCTGCTGTTAACCAGGGCATAGAGCACATCGTGGCCTTCCCAGTTGTCCCTTACAGCCTGCAGCATCTGCTCCCCTGTATACCTGTTCTCATCAAAGACAAGCTGGCTGATAGCGGACAGTGTGTCAGCGCAGGTTGCAATGCCACTGGCCTGAGGTCCTGTAAAGTTATATTTAGCTCCCCCTTCACTGAGATCTTTTCCTGTTCCCACACAGTTATCAAAAAAAGTCGATACAAAGGGAGTTGGTTTTAGTTCCCGATGAACAGAATCAATTACATTGATGCCGCTGCACATCTGATCTGTCCAGAATTTCAGCTGCTTATCAAAACTCTCCTCCACTTCCTGTATATTTTGAAAGCTCGCCAGATTTCCGGTATCCGGTCCTAATTGGCCCCCAATACCTGCGCACTGATTATATCTTGGGCACTGACTGCTGCAGTCAATACATCTGCCGCCATTGAGAGCCAGCTCCATAACCTTTGCAATATTCATATACGCAGAATCATGGAAACCATATTCTTTTCCAGGCAAATCCGGCTCCACACAGCCCACCACTTCATAGTTTCTGGCCTCTTCCAATGTCATGCCCTTTTTCAGCATGACCTCAATCGTCGGCACATCGTTAAACAGTTTTGGATGTCCATAGCCTGCGCGAATGCATTCTGCAGCCTTTACCTTCAATTCATAAGGCGTATTTGGATGCATTCTCACACAAACCCATGGGTTCATCATTCTCGTATGAGCAGAAGCCTCCAGCATCATAAAGGTCAAGTCATTGGCAGCATCATTACCCTCTTCATCTACACCGCCGATGGTCAGGCTCTCGCCGCCCCAACCTCTGCCGCTCCGTACTTCTACGGTCATTTTATCCTTGAGCTTTGATGGATTTCCTGTTTTTATATAGGCACATTCCAGAAGTTCCTGAGCAAATTCTTTGGAAATAACCCCTTCTCTCATGTCCTTTTCATAATATGGATACAGCCACTGGTCCATCCTTCCATAAGAGATGGAATGGCCGTTTGACTCAATTTGTGTAATGGTAGTAGCAAAATGCCACAGCTGCAAAGCCTGCCACATGGTCTTGGCAGGGCCTCCGGAAATCTGCCTGCAGTTCTCTGCAATCTGTAAAAGCTCTGCCTTTCTTCTTTTATCCTGCTCTAGTTCTCCCCTCTTCTGGGCAAGCTGGGCATACCGCTGAATATAATGCTTTGCAGCTTTTAATTCTATAATCATAGCATCATAAAAGTCTTTTCTTTCCTCATAGGCTGGGGCAGAAGCCTGTAGGGAAGCTCTTTTTTCTTCCGCCTTGCAGATATACTGGTCAATTCCTGTTTTCAGCAGTTTGGGATAGTCCATAACAAAGTGCCCGATTCCGGCAAAGTGATAGAGGTTTGTCATATATACTTTTTTACCAAGCTCGCACCCCTTCTTTTGGTCTTCTGATAGGCGCGCGTTTACAGCATCCTCTATGGTCTTCCCCCTCCAGAATTCTAAAAGCTCCAGAAGTTCTTCCTTATCTTCATCGGTTATGAAAAACTTGTCATGGGCTCGCTGGTCAAAAGGATGATATTTTAATTCGTCAATAATCCAGTTAACAGAAAACTCCGGGTAAACAGGGGCAGCCTTGGCTGGCGCTGCGATTTCCCCAACCAGCAATTCATCTTCGTAAAGATCAATATCTACGTTTTTTAAGATATGATCCAGGGAATAGGCTGTTTTTAGCTTGGCGGACAAGTCAGGATGTTTTTTGTACACTTCTGTAATCAGACGCGCTCTCTGAATGTCAATGTTAAATTCTCTCCCCAAAAAGGTTTTTCTCAGCTTATTGACCCTTTCGTAAGGGGAAAAATCATCATGTCCCACCCGATAGCCCAGGCCATAGCTTTGGTCATATTTTTCTGTTCCGCAAGGTTTTACTCCGTTCATTAGTTTGCTCCTCCATTCTCACTCACAGTAGTGCCCGCAATACAGCGAATGCCTCTCTGTTTAAAATAGTTCGACAGCTTGCCGATCTGCTCATGAAGCCGGGCCTGGTCTACATTGCGATCAGCCATAGGATAATTCCTTCCTATGGATGCATACTTTTCCTCGCCCAATCGCATAAACCCAAGCAGCTGCAGCTGCTGTACCCGATTTTTTAACGTTTCTATGATATAATCTGCTGTCGCTTTCATATTGTCCATATCATCATTTACTCCAGGAATTACCGGGATTCTGATGATAAGCCTTTTTTTCAGTTCTGTCAGTCTATGAATATTTTTTAAAATCTTCTCATTGGAAACACCAGTATACTGCCGGTGCTTCTTTGCATCCATATGTTTAATATCTGTAATCAACAGATCTGCGTAGGGAATCACCTCTTCTATCATGTTCCAATCTGTACAAAAGGTAGATTCCAGGCAGGTATGAATCTGTTCTTTTTGACAGGCCTTTAGGATTTCCGCTGCAAAGGCGCTCTGCATCAGAGGCTCTCCTCCGGAAATCGTTACGCCTCCCTGAGAACTGCGGTAATATTCCATATCCCTGCGGACAATTTCCATTACCTCTTCAACATGCATGAGCTGTCCCCATGGCTTTATAGCGTCAGCCGGGCACAGATCCGCACATTTCATGCAGCCTGTGCAAATCTCCTGGTTGATGAAGGCTAATTTTCCTTCTTTAAAGATCAGGCTGCCTTCTGATTGACAAGCGGATTTACAAGATCCACATTTATCTGTTCCTAAACATTTGGATGTATAGATCCCCGGCTGCATGGTTTTTGCCTGGCTTTCAGGATTACTACACCACAGGCAGGATAAAGGGCACCCTTTCAAAAACAGCTCAGTTCGAATCCCCGGCCCATCGTGAATCGTATAGCGCTGGATATTAAAAATAATTCCTGACTGTTTCATATTCCGCCCCCTCTCTTTTCCATATATCAATATAGCAAAGATAATGCCAACATACAAGAGAGTAAGCTCAAATTTGTTTTATCCCTTGAAAATACACCAAACTACACAAATAGATGCGTTTTGCCTTGCTCCGCCAGATCTGTTCTCAACAGTCTCATTGAGACAAATGTGACACCTTTTTGAGACAGTACTGTCTCAAATTATATAATGAGAAAAACCGCCATCACGATCTGTCCGGCAACCTCCCAGGCCACCGGGAATGTCATATCCTCCCAGACTGGCTGTTGATCTATCGCATTGACGCAAGTCTCTTTTTGTAGTATAGATATAGTGGTAATAACAAAATTATTTTGGCCTGAAGTTAGTGAGGTGACTGCTTTGTTAAATGGAATTATCAGTGTATTAGTTGTATTTCTTATTTTAGGTGTAGGCTTCTTTTTTACAAGGACAAAAAGGTGGCCCGACAATACGAATAAAGTGTTTTCTACAACAGTTGTAAAAATCGCTGCGCCATCTCTTGCTATTGTCAGTATTGAAAACCGCTTTACGCCTTCTATGTTGCGGGAGGCTGCCTGGAATCTGCTGATTATTGCGGCCAGCCTTTTCTTTTTATATTTTTTTGGAAAACTCCTTGCCGGGCTATTTCATCTTCCGCTGAAAAAAAAGGCAGTCTTTGTAACCACCTTTACTTTTAATAATACGATGTTTATTGGCCTCCCTATTTGTCTGATTGTATTCGGCCATGAAGGGCTGCCTTATTTGTTCACTTTTTATCTTGTTACCATTGTCATGTTTTGGAGCCTTGGAGCTTATACCCTGTGCAGTGCTTCCGATTTGGGAAGCAAAACCTTTTCCATAAAAAAAGTACTGAGCCCAGGCCTGGTGGGAGTGCTTATAGGCTGCCTCCTTGCAGAGCTGCAATGGCATCTGCCTATGGTTCTGGAAACAGCACTCAGCTATCTGGGGGATATTTGTGTACCTCTGTCCCTCCTTGTGATTGGCTCAAACCTATCCGGTTCTTTATCCAAAGGTATACCAAAGGTCACGGCAGATCAGATTATGATCCTTGCAGGCAAGTTTGTTATCCATCCTCTCATTATCTGGGGAGCCTTTTCCCTCATAGGAGTCAGCGGCCTGCCCTTAAAAGTATTCATTCTGACTGCTTCCCTGCCCTGTCACGCTCAGACTGCCATCATGGCTGAATACTATGATTTGGAAGGGGAGTATGCATCTAACCTGGTCAGTCTTTCCACCTTAGTCAGTCTTGTTACCATTCCAATTTACGCCAGCATCCTGTTGTAAAGTCCCTACTTACCCTGTAGCTCTACGAATATTTGGATGCGGAAAAGCACAGATTGCAAAAGACCCGTCTGTGAAAGGCTACAATCATTACCGCGGCCTTGAGTTATTCAAAGCCGCCGTCCGGTAGATCGTATTTTTCGTGCATTACTTCTTTCACTGTACCAATTTCCACTGCTCCGCCTGGCTCTGCTCATTCCAAAGCCCGGCATACAGGCCGTTTTTTTGTAAAAGCTGTTCATGTGTACCCCTCTCCGCCACACAGCCCTCCTTAAGCACTACGATCTGATCCGCATTGGCGATGGACTGCAACCGGTGAGCAATGACAATGACCGTCTTTTGCTCCACCAGGGCGGAGATAGCTTGCTGGATCAACACCTCATTTCGCGGGTCCAGGGAAGCGGTAGCTTCGTCCAGCAAAATGATAGGGGCGTCTTTCAGTATGGCCCGCGCAATGGAAATACGCTGCTTCTCCCCACCGGAGAGCGTGGAGCCACCCTCGCCTACCACCGTCTGGTATCCTTGTGGCAGCGACAGGATAAAATCATGACAGGCCGCCGCCTTTGCCGCTGCGATGATCTCCTCCATCGCAGCGGCAGGCTTCCCCATTCGGATATTGCCTTCAATGGTATCGTGAAAGAGATATACATCTTGAAAAACCATGCTGATACAAGAAAGTAATTCGTCGGTTTTCATCTCATTTAGGGGAACATCTCCCAACCGTATCTGGCCGCCGGTCACATCCCAGAACCGGGCAATCAGCCGGGTAATGGTGGATTTTCCGGAGCCGGACGGCCCCACCAGAGCGGTCACGCTCCGGGCCGCAAACCGCAGGCAAAGGTCATGGAGCACCTCCTTCTCTCCGTAGGAAAAGCACACATGATCCAGCACCAGCTCCATATCCACCGGGGAGTTTCCATCCTTTGGCTCCGGCAGGGGCTGCTCTGCAAACAACGCGGCGATCCGCTGACCGCTCCTGGTAGTGCGGGAAAAATCAGCAATGAAGGTAAAGAGCAGCAGCGCCGGCGTATAAAGGGTCAGTGCCATCACCAGAAAGGCAATGTAATAGTAAGGAGACAGGGTGCCTCCCATGAGGAAAGAGCCGCCTACATACATCACCAGGGCAATGCCGCAGTTGAGAACAAACCGCCCCACCATACTCACCGGAGCGGCTGCCCCGGTTTCCAATCCAATGGCCGCCTGTCTTTGCCGGTCCAGAGAATGCTTCAAGGTTTCAAAGTGTTCTCCAGCTATGTGGAAGGCTTTCAGGGTCTGGATACCGCCTACATATTCCAAAATGCCGGAGGCGGTGTCCTGCTGCGCCTGCTGAAGTTCGGCGCTGATATGCCCCATCCTGCGGCAGCTTAAAAAAGCAAAGGGCAGGGCCAGGGGAATTGCCCCAAAGACCGTCAGCATCATGCGCCAG
>CAUEYG010000126.1 GCA_959021945.1 uncultured Eubacteriales bacterium
TGGCAAACGACCCGGCTATTGAACTTATTGCAACGCCTCGTATGGCCCTGACAGCAGCAGAATATCTGGCATTTGAAAAAGATATGCACGTTTTGGTTATACTGACAGATATTACCAATTATGCGGAAGCTCTCCGTGAAGTATCTTCTGCAAGAAAAGAAGTTCCCGGCCGCCGGGGCTATCCAGGATACTTGTATACGGACTTGGCTACCTTATACGAAAGAGCGGGAAGAAAAGAGGACAGCCAGGGGTCCATTACCATGATACCTATTTTGACCATGCCGGAAGATGATAAGACCCATCCTATTCCTGACCTGACCGGATATATTACAGAAGGCCAGATCATTCTTTCCAGAGAACTTTTCAGAAAGAATGTTATGCCGCCTATTGATATTCTGCCGTCTCTGTCCCGATTAAAGGACAAGGGAATCGGGCCCGGCAAGACCAGAGAGGACCATTCTGGCACGATGAATCAGCTGTTTGCTGCTTATGCCAGAGGGAAGGACGCCAAGGAGCTGATGACGATTTTGGGAGAGGCCGCCCTTTCTGAGACAGACCTTCTTTACGCCAAATTTGCAGAAGAATTTGAACGAAACTATGTTTCTCAGGGTTTTACCACAAACCGGGAAATTGCCGATACTTTGGATATTGGCTGGGAACTTTTGGCCATCTTGCCGGAAAGCGAGTTAAAGAGAATCAAGCCGGAAATGATTGAGAAATATGGCGTTAAAAAAGAAAAGTAAGGAGGCGGGGATATGGCAGTTTTACAAGTAAACCCAACCCGAATGGAGCTTTCCAAGCTGAAAAAACGTCTTACCACTTCCATGAGAGGCCATAAACTTTTAAAGGATAAGCGGGACGATCTCATGAAAAAATTCCTGGAATTAATTCGGGAAAATAAAGAGCTGCGTGAGCAGCTGGAAGAGAAAATGGCAGAAGTGTATGCAGGCTTTGTAGTAGCCGGCGCTTCCATGGACGATGCGGTTTTGCAGGAAGCCTTGATGCTGCCCCAGAGGCAGGTCTTTGCCAGTGTTAAGACGCGAAATGTAATGAGCGTCAATGTTCCTGATTTCCAGTTTACAGATACTGGAGATGAAAAAAGAGATATTTACCCCTATGGCTTTGCCTTTACTTCAGGTGAATTGGACGCATCCGTAGATGCTCTGCAGGAGGTGCTTCCTCTGATGCTAAAGCTGGCTCAGGCGGAAAAGACGACTCAGCTTTTGGCAGAAGAAATCGAAAAGACCAGAAGGCGGGTAAATGCCTTGGAATATGTTCAGATTCCAACGTTGCAAGAAACCATCAAAAGTATTACAATGAAGTGAGATGAAAACGAGAGAAGTAATCTGGCCAGATTGATGAAGATAAAGGATATGATGGTTGCCCAGCAGCGGCAGTTGTCACAGGAGTGATATGAAACTGGACTTTACAATTGATGGAAATAACTTTGACATGGCCGGAGAGGCATCCAGCACCGTCAAGAGAACCTTGGCGAAGTTGGGTGTGTCTCCGCCTGTTATAAAGAGGGTAGCTATCGCCATGTATGAGGCCGAGATCAATGCTTTCATACATGGAGGCGGTGGCGCCGCTCAGGCGGATATTGACAGCGATCGTATTGAACTGGTCATAAAGGATTCAGGGAGCGGTATTGCAGACCTGTCCTTGGCCATGCAGGAAGGCTGGTCTACAGCCAGCGAGCAGGTGCGCAAAATGGGTTTTGGTGCCGGAATGGGACTTCCTAATATCAAGAAGAATGTGGATGTTTTGGAGATTAATACTGGGCCAAACCAAGGTACAGAAGTAAAAATGGTGGTATACATAAAGTAAGGAGGCGCCTATGAACGTAAAAGAGCTGACTCAGGCTTTGAGCCTGGAGCCGGTTACCTCAGCAGGCCAGGACAATGAAGTGACCGGTGTTTATGCCTGTGATCTTTTGAGCCGGGTTATGAGCGGATGCGATGCAGGAGATGTATGGATTACCGTACAGACTCACCTGAATGTGCTGGCAGTAGCAGAGTTAAATGAGGCGGCATGTATTATTGTGCCCGAAGGAATCACAGTGGAGGCTGCAACAGCAGAAAAAGCAGAAGAAAAAGGGATCTGTATGTTATCCAGTCAAATGGGTGCTTATGAATTGTGCTGGCGGCTCCATGAATTATTATCATGAAGTACCGTTATGATTTTCACATTCACTCTGCTCTTTCTCCCTGCGCAGAAGAAGAGATGACCCCCAATAATATTGTAAATATGGCAATTGTCAATGGCCTTGATCTGATTGCTCTCACGGACCACAACTCGGTGAAAAACCTGCCTGCTTTGATGCAGTGTGCAAAGGAAAAGCCCCTGGTGGTAGTCCCGGGAATTGAAGTGGAAACTGTAGAAGAGGTCCACATCAGTTGCCTTTTTTCTGATGAGGCAGCAGCAATGAAAATGGGGCAGTTGGTGCAGGAGCACCTTAGCCGGATACCCAATCAAGAGGATATCTTTGGCCCTCAGTACATATTTGATCAGAATGACCGAATTATTGGAAAAGAAGAGCAGATGCTGCTTTTTTCTACCCAGCTTACCGTGGAAGAGGTTTTTCATGCTGTTTGGGATTTAGATGGAGGCGCTTACTTTTCTCATGTAGACCGAACCTCCTACAGTGTTCTTTCTGTACTGGGAACTTTGCCCCAAGGCCTTCAGACCGGCGTAGTGGAGCTTACTGCATCTGATGCCGGCAGAGCCTTTGCCGCAGGCCGGTCTGATTTGGAGGAAAAAAGCTTTCTTTATTCTTCAGACGCCCATAGATTAGTGGATATGAGCCGGGGGGAAATGTTCATAGAGCTGCCTGTTGAGCGTGAAAATTTGACGGCAAGAGATGTAATAAACTGGATAAAAAAGAAAGACTTGAGGTGAACACAAATGAAAGAACTGGCTCTGCATATCATGGATGTTATGCAGAACTCCATCACTGCGGAGAGCTCTGAAATATCGGTCAGTATACAGGTGTCAGAAGGCGACAGACTGTTGACCATTATCGTAGAGGACGACGGGTATGGCATGGATGAGGAGACGCTGCAAAAAGCAACGGACCCTTTCCACACGTCGCGAGCTACCAGAATGGTTGGACTGGGTCTTCCCATGCTAAAGGAAGCAGCGGTTTTGACTGGCGGCGATCTTTATCTCCAATCTGAAAAAGGAAAGGGTACAAAATTGACCACCGTATTTCAGAATCACTCTATTGACAGGCAGCCTTTGGGAGATCTGGGCAATGTTTTTTTCCTTACCATGCTTTCTCATGAAACGCTAAAGCTGAATCTGACGCTTTCCAGTGACAGAGGAAGTTTTTCTTTTCATAGCCAAAGCTTTTCAGAGGCTTTGAAACGGCGAGATAAGAGCCATATGGATGCGGCCTTTCGCGCTGAGACCCTGATCAATGAACAGGTACGCTTGATCTTTAAAGATGTTTTGCCTGAGATGGGAGGTGGCCTGCATGGAATTGAAAGAAATCGTCAGGCTGATAAAGGGTAGGCTGCTCTATGAAACGGACAGCATCTTAGAACGGGAATATTCCTATGCTGTGGCTTCGGATTTAATGAGCAACGTAATGTTGGATACGGCAGACGACAGCCTGTTGATTACCAGCCTTGTCAACCCTCAAGTGATACGGGCTTCTGAAATGATGAATATTACCTGCATTATCATTACATGCGGAAAAACAGTGACAGAAGCCATGATTGAGCTGGCGCGAAATAGAAATATCGCCCTTGTTGAAACCATAGATACAACCTTTACTGTGTGCGGCAAACTGCATGGAATTGGAATGCGGGAAGGCCCCCTGTCCTTTGAGGGCGGTCATGTTACATCGATCAAACTGGACCCGGAGCGCTGTATCGGCTGTATTCACTGTGTGCGAAGCTGCCCTACTGAGGCCATTCGAATCAGGAATTGGAAGGCAGTTATCAGCCCGGAACGCTGCATTGAATGCGGCATGTGCGTTAAGGTTTGTCCAAGACATGCGACCCGCTCCATGGTGGACACATTAGAGGCTCTGGAAGATTATGATTATAAAATTGCCATTCCGGCCTCGGCCTTTTTCGGCCAGTTTAAAGCAGTAAAATCTAGAAACCATCTTTTAACGGCTTTAAAACAGGTGGGGTTTGATGATGTTTATGAAGAGGCCATTGGAGCTGAAATGATCAGTTTTGCCACGCGCAAGCTGCTGGAATCGGGAAAACGGCCATTCCCCCTGATTTCCTCAGGCTGTCCATCGGTTTTAAAATTGATTCAAATTCGTTTTCCCAATCTTTTGGATCATGTGCTGGATTATCGGCCGCCAGTAGAAGTGGTTGGCAGCATGGCCAGAAAAGAGGCGGAGTAAAAATATCCTGACAAGAAAATCGGTATTTTTTTTATTGCGCCATGTACAGCGAAAATTTCTTTTATCAAAGAAAGTGATGAGATCATTGAATCGGATATTGATGAAATGGTGGCTATTTCTGAAGTTTATAAACAAGTGCTCTGCAATTTGAAAAATCTGGATGATTCCCAAGTGGAAGATTTGGAAAAGACAGGCGTTATGGGCTTGAGGTGGACCAGTACAGGCGGCGAATGTCTGGCTCTGAATACAGATAAATTTATTGCAGTAGACGGCATTGATCAAGTGATTGACATCTTTGAAAAGGTGGAAGATGAAAAGCTGGGGGACATTGAATTCATTGAGGCGGACGCTTGTATCGGCGGATGCTGCGGCGGCTCCCTTACAGTGGAAAACAGTTATTCAGCAAAAACCAATATGAAGGTGATCATAGATGAGGCAAAGGAAAAATACGGGGATCAAATTTTAAATATTTCTCATAATGAGAAAGAGCTGGTTAGAAACAGAGAGCTTCTCTATCGGCCTGTGCTCCAGCTGGATGAAGATTTGAATGTATCCCTAAAAAAAATGGAGGAAATGGGCAGGATTGTCAGTACCCTGCCGGGGGTTGACTGCGGAGTCTGCGGCGCACCCACCTGTAAAGCCTTTGCGGAAGATATTGTACGTGGGTTAATTACGGAGAGAGCGTGTATTATTTTAAACCGCACGCGGGGGAGGTAAAAAATGAAAACATTAGAAGAACTGGAAAAATTGAAGAGTGGCAGCCAAGATGCAGGAAAAAGTGGAAAAAAGGTTATTTCGGTTGGGATGGCTACCTGCGGTATTGCTGCTGGAGCCAGACCGGTTATGAATTCCTTTGCCAATGAAATTCGCACAAGGGGTATTAAAAATGTGGAGCTGACCATGATGGGGTGCATCGGTATGTGTAAATTAGAGCCAATCGTGGAAGTGTACGACGAAGATGGAACAAAGACGACTTATATCAAAATGACAGAAGACAAGGCCGCCACAGTTGTAAAAGAGCATATTGTAGGTGGGAAAGTGTGCAAAGAATATACAGCGGAATAAAAAAAGATGCATGTGTTTGCAGCAGGCGGCGGAACTGGGTTCCGCCGCCTTTTCATGTACCAGGCAGGGTATCAATCTGTCTGGGGTGCAGGGTGATCAGAAAGAGCCCCAGTTCCAGTATCGCAAACTTCTAGTATCCTGGAAAATGTATGCCATTTAGCTGAAATTGCTGTAATATCCATACATAAAGCCGAAAAAACAGCCCTAAAAAAGGGATAAAGTGGAAAATTAGGGCGATTTTGCTGATTTGCACCTAAGATTTCAGGGGAAAAGCTGCTGCAACGAGAAAAAGTGTATGGATTTTATTCGAATTTGAGCGCTGCAGGCATACACCAAAGAAATGTTATTCAGTTACTCCAGAGGAAAATTTTCTGGCAATTGGAA
>CAUEYG010000127.1 GCA_959021945.1 uncultured Eubacteriales bacterium
TATGGCAAAGCTAATAAAATCAATAAATTTGGGCTTGACAGAATAGGAAGGAATTATGAATGTTTCTAAAATTTATACAAATGGCAGTATCTTTACCGTAAATAAAGAAAATGACTGGGTAGATGCTGTTGCAGTTAAGGACGGCCTGATTGTTTACGCAGGAGATCGAGCCGGGGCGGATGCTTCTTTGAATGGTGATTATGAAATCGTTGATTTAAAAGGAAAAATGATGCTGCCGGGTTTTATTGACGGCCATTGTCACCCTGTGATGGCGGCCCATTATCTTTGTGGAGTATATCTGCAAGTTGAATGGGATGTGAAAGAATGCATTGCTGAAATAAAGAGATTTATTAGTGAAAATCCGAATCAAGATACTTATTTTGGCATTGGATACGCCGAATGGCTTTTTGATGAAAATGGACCTAAAAGGGAACTGCTGGATGAGATTTGTTTCGACAAACCGGTGATGATCCTGGGAAGCAGCGCACATGAAGCATGGGTCAACACAAAGACCTTAGAGCTGGCGGGAATTACAGAAAAAACGCCTGATCCTATTCCGGGCTTTCACTATTTTCATAGAGATAAAGAGGGGAAACCTACAGGGCATTTGTTGGAATTAGGTCCGCAGATGATGATTATGGACAAAATTAATTTCTTTGATCATGAAAAAATAGAAGCAGAGCTTTTAAAAGCTTCCGAAGAATATGCAGCAATGGGAGTGACCTCTCTATGCGATATGGGCGCTCCGGAGTTTGCAATGAAAGCATATTTTGAAACAATGCCACTCTTAATTGAAAATGGCAGCTACAAACAAAGACTGGTAGGATGCGGCCGTATGATTACAGATAAGCATGAGGTGGAAATTATCCTTCCAAGGCTCAATGATTATAAAGAAACATACAACACAGACAACTTTCGAATTAACTTTCTTAAAATAATAAACGACGGAACCCTAGAAACAAGGTCTGCTGCTTTGAGCAAGCCCTATGATGAAGATCAATCAATGGTGAAACCCTTGTTCACAGAGCAGGAACTGTCAGAATTAGGTGTTCAGGCTGCAAAATCCGGTCTTGATGTGAATGTACATGCAATTGGCGACGAGGCTATAAGCGGAACACTGGCAATGGCCAAAGCTATTCGCCGGGCAGGTTATGAAGACTGCCGCATTGTTAATTCTCACTGCGACTATGTAAAAGACCATGAACTACCCTTATTTGGGAAATACAATGTGATTGCAAATACCACCTGCGTATGGCACTATGGGAACCCTGATATGGAAAAGGTCATTGGCGATAGACAGAACCATACTTTCAGACTAAAAAGTATGATAACAGGAGGATGCCGTATGGGCCAGGGTTCTGATTTCCCCGTAGACGAATTTGGAAGAGAACCATTAAAGGGAATAGAAATGGGCTGTACCAGACAACTTTTTGACCATCCTGAGCTACCGGTACTGCGGCCATATGAAGAAAAACTATCTGTTGATGACGGCGTAGCCAGCTATACCATAAACAACGCATATCAAATGCACATGGAAGACAGATTAGGCTCAATCGAAGCAGGGAAATACGCGGACTTGGTGATTTTAGAAAAGAACATCTTTGATATCCCTGTTTCAGAAATTCATAACGTAAAAGTATGCGAAACGATTAAGGAAGGCAAAACAATATACAAAAGCAAATAGAATCATAATTGGAGGTCAAAATGAGTGTTTGTAAACTTTATCAAAACGGAAATATCTTTACGGTCAATAAGGATTGTGAATGGGCCGAGGCTGTTGTAGTAAGAGACAACAAGATTGTTTATGTTGGCAATAAGACAGGTGCAAAAGCATTTTGTGATGCAGAGACTGAAATTTGTGATCTGGAAGGTAAAATGATGCTGCCGGGTTTTATTGATGGACATTGTCATCCTGTAATGGCAGCCCATGTCTTATCTGGGATCGTATTTGATATAGACTGGAATCTTTCCCAATGTATTGAAGAAATTAAACGTTATGTAACCGACCATCCTGATCATAAAACTTATTTTGGGTTAGGGTATGCTGAATGGATGTTTGATGAAAAGGGACCTAAGAAAGAAATCTTAGATGAAATTTGTATGGAAAAGCCAATGCTGTTTCTCGGAAGCGGTGCACATGAAGCTTGGTGCAACAGCAAATGTTTTGAAATTGCAGGTATTACAAAGGACACGCCTGACCCTGTTCCCGGACTCCATTATTTTTCCAGAGATGCTGACGGTAATCCGGCAGGCCACGTTGTGGAAGGAAGATGTCAGACTATGATTATGGGAAAAATTAACTTCTTTGATGAAGACAACGTAATAAAGATAATGGCTGCTAATTCTGCCGAGTATGCTGCTATGGGCGTCACAGCAACTGCAGATATGGGTATTTATTCATACCTGGAAAAACAATATTATAAAGCACTGGATACGGTAAAGGCCTCCGGTCAGTATTTGCAAAGATTCGTAGGATGCACTTGTCACGTAGAAGATCCGGATCTCATTGATTCCAGAATTGCTGCCATCTTAGAGGCCCAAAAGAAATATAATGACGAGACCTTTAAAATCAACTTTTTAAAGATTATTAATGACGGAACGATGGAAAGCCGTTCTGCAGCAATCAGTGAGCCATACCCTGAAGACGGTTCTGTTGTAAAACCCCTCATGGATGAAAAGGCAGCAGCAGAGGTTGGTCTGAAAGCTGCCAAAGTAGGACTTGATTTAAATATGCATGCCATTGGTGATATTGCGGCAAAGTCTGTGGCCGCAATGGCGGAAGCAGTGAGACAGGCCGGGTATGACGACTGCCGCATTACCTGTTCACATTCTCAGTACATAATGCCTGAGGATATAAAACGATTCGGCAAATATCATATTGTTGCCAATTCCACAGGCGTATGGATGTATGGAAATCCTCTTATGGATAAAGTTTTAGGTCATATTAATGATGAAACCTTTCGTATGAAAAGTCTTATTAATGCAGGGGCGCGTGTTGCCCTGGGCAGTGATTTTCCGGTAGATGAATATGGAAGAGAACCTCTCAAGAGCATTGAAATGTGTGTTACCAGGAAAATGTATGACCAGCCGGATGCGCCTGTTCTCAAACCTTATGATGAAGCTATAACAGTAGAAGATGCCATCAGGGCCTTTACCATAAACAATGCATACCAAATGCATATGGAAGATATAATCGGTTCCATTGAAGTTGGAAAATATGCGGACTTTGTTATCCTCCAAGAAAATATTCTGGAAACAGAGCCAGAGCGGATTCATAAAGTCAAGGTTTGTGAAACAATTATGAACGGAATCACAACCTACAAAGCATAACGTATTTATGAAAGGAGAATTAAGATGTCAAAGAGAAGTTATACAGGCGGACAAATCCTGGAAGACGCTCATCCGGATTTAAAGAAAAAAAAGTTTTCATTAGCAGCAATGACTTTTTTTATTTATTGTGCATGTGCTGGCGGTGCTTTTGGTATTGAAACCATGATTTCATCTGCAGGTCCGGGATTAACCCTGATCTTGCTTGTACTGATTCCTATTTTATGGGGCATGCCCATTGGACTTTATTCATCTGAACTTACAAATTTAGCCCCGGTTGAATCAGGCCCGTATGTTTGGGCGAAAATGGCATTTGGAGAGTTTTGGGGCTTTTCCTTTGGATTTTGGATTGCACTGGCCATGTATTTAACAGGGGCTGCATATGTTGTGCTTGCAGTCGATTATATTGGCATGTTCTTTCCATTATCCCCTGCCACAGCATTTATATTGAAGGCTGCAATTATCCTTGTTTTTACAATTATTAATTTAATGGGGCTGGAAGAGGTGAGTATCGTAAGTACGATTTTCAGTATCATCATTTTATTGGCATTTGCGGCTGTGGCTTTTGTAGGAATCGTAAACTGGCAGTATAATCCTATGGACCCGATTGTTCCGGCAGGGCAGGGCGCTCTCTCAAGTTGGGGAACAGGAATTGCTGTAGGAGTTTGGATGTACTGCGGCTATGTTGCTATTTCATTCCTGGGAGGTGAAATTGAAAATCCGCAAGTTATTCCAAAAGGAATGAAAATTGGAATTTTAGTAATTACATTGAGCTATATTCTGCCTACACTAGGCGGCATTGTGTCTACAGGACCATGGACAGAATGGGGCGTCAGTCTTGACTATTCTTCTGTACTATACCAGCATATAGGTACGTGGGCAGGCATGGCATTTATGATTGTTGCAGTAATTGCACAATGCGCCATATTTAATGCATCTATTACATCAGCATCCAGATCCTTTATGGTGCTGGGTCAGGATAATCTCTGTCCTAAATTTTTATCTACTGTTTCAAAAAACAGGAAAGTCCCGGTATGGCCAATTCTCATTCTGGCAGCGATCAATCTAATACTGGTGAATTTAAATTTTGAAGTGCTAGTGACAATCTTATCTCCGGTCTTATTTGTTCTGTATGTGGGATTAGGATTTGCATATGTAAAAATCAGAAAAGATTATCCGGTTGAAAAGCGTGGAGAGCTCTACTATGTAAAGAGCAAATTCGCCCCTGTTTACATATGCGGAGGCCCTTTAATTGTAGGTATTATCAGTTTTCTGGTAAATGGAACAGAATATTTCCTTTTAGGGTTTATTGCGATTATTGCAGCTGTAATCTTTTATCCGATCTGCAAATGGATATATGGCGGATTTTATAAGAGGGATCCGGAACAGTACCCGATCAATTCCAGAACAAAACTGGCAAAAGGTGATCTGATTAGGTTTGGACTTTTCTTTTTACTGTTTGGTGCAATCGCCTTTCTCGGTTCTTTTTTCCTGGTATGGTATGAAGGCTCATGGGGACCGGATTATTATCTGGAAACATACGGTTCCGGAATCATGAGTAATTTCTGGGCAATGATCAGTGTGGCTCGTTGGGGCGGTGTAATCATGCTGGTCATAGGAGCTGTTCTTTTCCTAATTGGTAAGAAAGTAGATCCTATTTCAAAGGACTAGATTGAGAAAAATAAAAACAGCCTCTTTAGCAGTTTTGCTAAGGGGCTGTTTTTCAGTATGACCGTGACTTTTATTTACCAATGAACAATAACAGGCACGCCTTTGTCCGCCAGATTTTCAAAAAGCTTTTTAGCAGAAGGAATCGGCATATTGACACAGCCGTGGCTGCCGCCTCCCCGGAAGATATCTCCGCCAAAGGAGCTTCTCCATGGAGCATCGTGCATCCCATAATTTCCATAAAACGGCATCCAATAGGATACAGGGCTTTCATAGGAAGAACCGTCTGCGTTGCTGCCTTTCAAAGTAGCGCCGCGCTGTTTATAGGATAGACCAAAAGTGCCTGTCGGCGTATCGTAGACCTGATAACTGCCTGTTACTACCGGGCAGCTGACAATTTCTTTTCCATCTTTAAAATACCAGAGATGCTGTTCGGCCAAAGAGATATCCACATAAGTGTTTCCAATATCATCCTGTTTGTTGTACTCGCCGAACCCAGTCATAAGCCACACTGGTTCGCGCTTTACCTCTTTGCCGCTTTTTAAATCCTTAATCAACTGTTCCGTTTCTTTATCTCTGCTGATAGCAAATCCGTAATCACCGCCGGAGACTTTGATTTTGCGCCCGCTTAGAGAAGTAAACTCCCTGGTTCTTCCTAAGGTATTATACTCTGTTGCAAAATCCTCTACAAATTCTCGAACGGCCTCTTCGTTGATGGAAACCTCTTTCATTGCTTTTCTTATTTTCTTTATG
>CAUEYG010000128.1 GCA_959021945.1 uncultured Eubacteriales bacterium
ACCAGAACTACTCCGACGCAAACTACTACAGCTCCGATGATAGCCGCAAAAGTAACGTCATACGCATAATACTTTGGCATGATCGCTGCGAAAATAAGCCCGATGGGAATGGACCATATAGGCATTGTATTTACAATGGCCAGGCAACGGCTTGGGCCGCATTTATTAAAGCCAACGTATGTAGTATTATACGAAAGTGCGACAAATCCGGCAAAGAGGATTACAAATACCAATGCGAGAGGACTTGTAAAGATTGCTCCAATTGTGGCAGTCCATACAGAAATGTTCCCACTTGCTCCTGCTATAATAGCCATGGCCGCTAAACCCATGATACCGGAGCAAATGGTTCTGTAAAATCCACATCCTTCGATGGGATCGATCAAATCCCCCGCATATGTGGAGAACACGCCTTCAAGAGCAAACCCGATTGGGCAGATACATGCCAAAATAATACCAACCGTAAAGTTAGATCCGGCAGTATCAGGAGTTCCTATAAAGGTAGTAACAAGAGCTCCCGCAACTACAAGAGCAATGCCCATCGCTACACGTTTGCTGAGATTTTCCTTGAATACAATTCTTCCGAGAATAGCCGTTACAACCGGTGAGAGACCTAAGATGGCCGTTACATATGTAATGCCTGCCATGCTATAGGCACTTACCTGCAGCCCTGTTGCCAGAGGGCCTGCTGCCAGAGCTGATAAGAGCATCATCCACGACACCTTAAAACTTATCATTCTTTTGAATTCTTTCATGCCCTTGCCCTTGATTCCGTTATAGATCAGAGTCATAATACCTGCCATGATTTCACCAATTCCCAGAATGGTGATACTTACAATTGCCTGAATCAGTGGATTGCCCAGATCAACCCCAGTGTCTCCTTGAATAAGTCCTGATGCTGCTGTGTTGAAAACACCAAAGAGTATTGCTGTAATTGATGATATCCACGCAATGACCATACCTGCCTTGGCTACGCCAACCTTTTTATTAAAGTACGCTTGTTCTGCGTTTAGATTGGTTGTGTTTTCCATAATACATCTACCTTCCTTTCAAAATTTGTAGTTTAGAAATAAGTTGGTTTTATGTTTAAAACTGATCTTCAGATTACAGCTGTCCGCGGCTCATAAAGTTTAATTGCTGTTCAAAATCATTGGAAGCGCTGATCCCCATTTTTTCGATCAGTTCTGAAACATCGGCAGGCTCTGTGTTGCCCGGCAGCATGGCATTGAGCATGCCTCCAAGCAAAACCGTATACTTCTTGCCCCTCTTCTTTTCCTCTGCTTTGATTTGTTTGGCATAGTCCAAAATTTGTCCGCAGTGGACGCTGACACATATAGCGTCCGCATCTTCCTCATCAGCCAGATCAAGAATAAATGCTGGTTCCATATATGTGCCGCAGTTCACCACATCGGCATTCATGTCTGACCAAACCTTGTCTATGAGTACCAAACCATAACTGTGACCGTCTGCGGACCCGCATATGATCTTTCTCCCTTTCAAAGTATCTTCATAGCCTTTCGCTTTCAGACCCATTACGATTTCTTCTTTCATCTTCATGGTTTCCTTACCCAGTACCGTAGGTACATAAGGCTTAAAGGCCCCCGACTCTTGTACGCTTGGATGAAATTCCTGTTCAAATCTCACAGGGTCAAATCGTCTTAACACCATAATCATTTCTAACGGGTCATCCACATTTACACCAGCCTCTTTGAAATGATCCATAACGTTTTCACAGAATATGGTCCCCTTTTCAATGAGTAAATCTCTCATATCCTCAAACTTTGTAAAGTCAATAATTTCCATCCATTCTTTGGCCTTTCTTTCAACACCTATCCCGCATTTTACAATATTAAACAGTTCGTCCAAAGTCGGGACTCTAAGGGCTTCTGTAATTGATACAGGATTTATGACGGTGGGTAGATTATACTTAAGATTGATTACAGACTCGATGAGCATCTCCGAGGCCCCTAAGCCATAATTAGTCTCTATATCGTGATCCCACTGCTCATTGGTGGAGCCATTGTAATAAGTTGTAAAAGGGTGATCCGGCGTACCATAGAGTTTTTCCATGGCAAGGGCAAATGACATTCTTGGAACGATTTCCGACAGCAGTCCTCCATATGACAATGCCATTCTGGCTCCGCACAACTCCTCTATGATATAATGCTCTACCATCTCATAGCCAAGGTACGATACCACATCCATAAAATATCCCGGCAGTCCGTCTTCAGGGTATGTCACGCAGTCCAGCCCTTCGTCCTTCTTTGCTGCCAGTATTCCCATAGTGCGAAGCATGTCCGAAAACCGTTCTCGTTCTTCACTATAGCCAGGGTACTCCCATACGAAGGTGGAGAAGCAACCCAATCTTGAAGTTCCTGCGTGAAGTGCGTATTTTGTCTCCTTTAAATTATTGGGGCTGGCCAAATGCCAGTCCTGCCAGCAAATATCTACAGGCGCGGCCTCCGTATGGGCCAACCAGTCTTTTTCTTCTGTCATGAGATAGCTGGTTGGCTGAGGAGCCCCTTCTCTGTCTTCTGGTGCAAGACCTACAAGCTGGCTGGGTATGGACTGCATGGAGCGAACTTCAAATCCTGTTCGTTTATGGAATTCATGGATTTTCTTTATGGCCTCTATCTCCTCATCCAGAGTGGATAAACCTACCAACAATTGATATGTTTGCTTGCCCTTTTTCAGATTGTCTTTTCTATATGCCAGGTGGCTTTCATATCCGGTTTCCTTTAAAAATCTGGACTTGTTCCATGTGATATCGGCAGCCATTCGTTTTCCCTCTTTTACAAGATCATTTCCGTTGGGAAAGTCTTCGGGTATCAAGCTCTTTATATATTCCTTTAGCCCTTGATCCATTTTTTCACATCCCTTCTACTTTTGTTACAAAATCACGACTGTACTTTATCCTTTTTCACCTCTTTTCCATATGCCTGAACTGAGCCGATAAGATTACCCTTCTCTCCATGAAAATCGTCTTCCCCTTTGCCGTATCTTCAAAGCATTCATCTTCCTGCCACTGTTCAATGGTGTATTCTCGGTTTTCCGACATTCGTTGTATACATTCAGCTCCTGCTTGAAGGGCATATTCTGTTGCGGTTTCCAGAGTATCTGCATTCTTCCGTCCCAAAGGAGAGTATACAAGGTACTGGTTTGTAAGAGAATCAGGCCTTATTAATATCTCCACTGTTTCTAACGCCTTACCTACAGCCGCACCTACTGCATTGGCAACCTCCGCATGTTCAGGAATAGATACCTTTGTATGGAGCTTTGCTCCGGCCTTTGAAAGCCATGCCCTTGCTGGCGCTCCTATTCCTATTATTTTTTTAGAAAGCTTATAATCTACTTCTTCCAGATCTATTTGGTGGTTATCAAAATGGAATGCTGCCCGCACAAAGGATGAATTGAGTTTTTCTATGAATCTTTTTTTAATCTCCTCTATGAACAGATGGACAGGCTTTTTATATGGGCTGCACATTACCTTTACTATCATCTTTGCTGTCTCAGAATCCCACTTCTCATATTCTCCTGTAATATGGAGAATATCTGTAGGCGTAAGAGATATTCTCATGATTACCCCTTCTCTCACAAGTTTATCCAATATAGCTGTCAGCTTTTCTATATTGATATTTTTCTTTAAATAGTCAACTGTATGGGGCGTGTATCTCAGAACTTCAATGATGACACGCTCGTCATCATCATATGACAGATTTCCGTGCTTCTTAATGAGGATATATGCTTCATGGTCCCGGAATCCGAAAGACTCTTGTGACCTACGGTCATATATGGATTTTATTTCCTGCTTAAGGCCCGGATATCTTTGGACTGCTAAGCAAAGGGGCATTGATTTCTCCGGCCCGACCTTCATATTCCCAGATGCATCTTGCCAGATCCTGCTGTCGCCGCCTATTCCTATGGTAAAAATCTCCGCTGCCTTTACATGGGTGGACCACCCGCCTACCTTGGCCCCCTCTTCACATATGGCTATTTTTCCACTTGTAACATTGGCTATATCTGTAGTCGTTCCTCCCATATCAACAATAAATGCATCCTTTTCTCCTGATAGATGCAGGCCTCCTATGACGCTGGCTGCTGGCCCTGATAAAATTGTTTCAATGGACTTGCTTCTGGCGCATACATCTGTCATAAGGCTTCCATCACCTTTTACAATCATCAAAGGAGCGTCTATGCTGTATTGATTCATTACATTCTTTACCGCATCCATCAATTCCCGTATCATAGGAATTAGTTTGGCATTAAGGTTTACTGTTACGGTTCTCTCGTAAAATCCTAAAGATGATGTGAGTTCATGAGCGCACGCTACAGGGATCTCCAGCATCTGCTCGGCAATCTGTTTTACATAAAGTTCATGGCTGGGATTTCGAATGCTGGCATATCCTGATATGGCAATTGCGTCAACTTTGCCTTTATAGGCCTTTACGGTCTCCCTTACTTCCTGAATATCTATAGGCTCCTCTAGTCTCCCTTTAATATCATACTTGCCCTTTATCACCGATATTTTTCTGGAAACCATTTTCCCTTTTGGTCTTCCTCCAATCAGTATGAGACCTACCTTACATCCATGTCCCTCTACTATGGCATTGGTTGCCAGGGTTGTAGATAGACATACCATGGAAACATCTGCAAGCATTTCTCTTTGAAGGCTTTCAAAGCTGGCTTCAATACAAAGCTTAAGGTTATTCTTGGTGGTAAGGGTTTTATTTTTTGCCAGGATCTTTTTTGTCTTGGCATCCATGGCAACAAGATCGGTATAAGTTCCTCCTGTATCAATTCCAATTATCTTTTTCATACCAGCTCTCCATATTGCTTTTATTTTATCGCTTTAAATATGTCATCTGCCTTTTCCAGCGTTTCGTCTATATCTTGCATTGTATGGGCTGTTGTCAATGCTCTGTGAGCAGGCGTAATATCGGTCGAAGTGTCGTGAAACCAAAGCCCCCTCTTAACAGCCTCTCTTACAAACTTTCTATCCATATCTCGATCAAATTCACCGGCGATTGTTCTAAAGTTGAAATCGTCCTCCGGATTTTCCACTCCGAAATAAATAGCCCATCTGGCGCCTTTTCCTCTTACATGGCCTTTCAGGTTATGTTTTTTAAATAAGTCATTCATGCCATGAAACAGCTTTGCGCCAATCTCATCAAAGTGATCATAAAATCCCGGTTCCAGAGCCATCTTCATACATTCTACAGCAGCCATCACTGGCATGAGCGATCCTGTATAGGTTCCGCTCATAATTACTTTTCCAAAGGGCGAGAAGTAATCCATAATGTCAGCCTTTCCTCCAATCAGTGCGATAGGAAGTCCTCCCGCTATAGCTTTTGCTGTTGTCGTAAGGTCCGGGTATATATCATAGTATCGCTGAGCGGATCCAGGTCTCATTCTAAGACCGCATATCACCTCGTCGAAAATCAGTACAATCTTTTCTCTTGCAGTAATCTCTCTTACCTTTTTAAGATATTCTTTGTGTGCCTCCAAGCATCCGCAGTTAAAGCTTATGGGCTCCATGATAAGGCAAGCGATTTGACCTTTATACTTTTTAACAGCGTGTTCCAACGCATCAATATTATTAAAAAGCACATTTATAACGCTGTCTGCCGCCTGACTGGCAAATCCCGGGGAGTCCGGTGCTGTTTTTACCTCTCCGTATTGATCAACATTACACAGGCTGTTGTGATTGAACCATATACTTTCGTGCATGCCGTGGAAGTGA
>CAUEYG010000129.1 GCA_959021945.1 uncultured Eubacteriales bacterium
TCAAGTATTAAAAGCTCCGGCTCGTGCATAATGGCGGCGGCAATACCAAGCCGTTGCTTCATTCCGAGGGAATAATCGGAAAAGACTTTTCTTTTCTCCTTATGCAGCCCCACAACTTCAAGAGCTTTTTCTACTCCACTTTTAGATACTCCCCCTCGCAGTTTAGCGAGAATTTGCAAATTCTCATACCCTGTTAAATTACTGTAAAATCCCGGTGTTTCGATAATAGAGCCTACTTTGCTATAAAGGGTATGGATATTTTCCTTATAGTTTGTGCCAAACAAGCGTACCGTTCCCTCCGTTGGGAAAGCAAGCTGCAACATCATTTTCATTGCTGTGGTTTTGCCTGCTCCGTTTCTGCCGAGCAAACCATAAATTTTGCCCTTTGGCACATGAAGATTTACCTTATCGACAACGGTGGCTGTTCCGTATCGCTTCGTAAGATTTTCTGTTTCAATGATATAATCCATATTTGATTCTCCTTTCCGTGGGTTGCTGTTCTTGTTTTCGCTGACCACAATCTTATTATCCACGAGTATTGCATAGAAGCCAAGAAATCTACCGTCACAATGCCGACACAATAGATGTCAGCACGAAAAAAGCTCCGACACTTATCGTGTCAGAGCCTATTTTAAAGGGTTTATGGCATTTTACTTTGTTTGGGTTTGCTTTATCCAGACAAATATTTTAGCAACAAACAGCAGAAACAGAAGGGCGGTAACATAGGGTTGTCTTGCCGCAGCTAAGAAGCAGATAAACAGCGTACTCAGCACGAGAGAGCATTTTGTGATTATGTTGCTCCATGATTCCTTTTCAAAACAAACACACATCAGTTTCGCTATCCCAAGTGCAATCAAAACAATAAAAACAATCCAATAGATTGCAAGATATATTGGGGTAGTGTCTGTAAATGAAAGTAGATTGACAGAATAAATATATCCGTCAACAAGGTTACCATACAACGGCAAAAGTATAAAAGTAACCGCCATCATATCTAATATTCCATAAATGAAACTGTAAATTTTTTTCAAGTTGGAACGATTTTCAGTTTCGGCAAGTGTAATCAGTTCTTCGCCCGATAGCAGTTCATCTATGGTCACAGAAAAGAATTTAGAAATACACTTGAGCGACTCAATGTTAGGGTAACCCTTGCCGCTTTCCCATTTTGAAATGGCTGTTCTTGATACATATAATTGCTCCGCAAGTTGTTCCTGCGTTAAGTTCTTTCCAGTCCTAAGCTGTTGTAGCTTTTCATTAAATTCCATGATTCTCCTCCTGTTTGTTCCTTGTTTTCATACGTCCATCAACGGGTTTTTCTGCATCTTTTGGTATCATCCATGCACGACCAAATTTTTCAGTTCCGTCAATGCGATTTTCCTCACATAATTTTTGTATCCGTCTTTCCGATATGCCCCATTTTTCAGAAGCGGCTTTCACAGAAATGTAATTCATAATATCAACTTCCTTTCGCAAAGAGTATATAATTATTATATACGGAATGACGAATAATAGCAAGTTTCTCTCCACTAATACGAAATTATACACTACTAAACATAAAATCATACTTCGTTCAAATATCATCACCCGAAATGTACAATGATATAGGATGATATTAAAATGTACCAAGATGAAAGAAAACTTGATTTTAAGCCGTTAGGTATAGCGATAAAAAAAGCTCGGGAAGCAAAAGGGTGGACACAGGAATATCTTGCCCAACTGGTAGACCTTACGCCACGCTCTATTATGTATATAGAGAACAGGGGGCAGCACCCAAGGCTTAACAAATTTTATCTCATTACTACCTTGCTTGACATCTCTGTAGACCAGTTCTTTTTTCCATGCAATGAAGATGGCGACAACAATCGCCGCAAACAAGTTGATGTACTGTTGAATGATATGGAAGAAAAGGAGCTTATCGTGATGGAAGCTACGGCTCAAGGCTTGAAAAAGGCAAGAGAAACTGCGGAATAATTAACGCTGTTTTCGTAAGCCAAGCCAACTGAAAAAAGTGCGACACCTACACAGGCTATCGCACTTTTTAGGTTATTTTTTTATTCTCCACACAAATCATAAAGCTGTTCACATCGGTTTTGAATATCTAAGATTTCTGTTTCGGTTAAACTCCTGCGGTTATGAGTAAGTTGTTGCTCTAAAAAATCACGATAGCCATCAAGTAAGGCATCCCGTAAAAGCTCGGGGGCTTTGCAATGTTCCACACCAAACCATTGCTCATCTTTTTCATCCCAAATCATAACGGTGTATCCTCGCTTAGTGTTCACCACCTCCAAAACACTATCTTTATTTAGGTAATCGTTGAATACTTCTAAAACCTTTTCAAAGGTCATCATTTTATCAGCCCTTTCATATTTTAGGTGCTTATATGTAAGTAGTTTATATACTTATTACGACTATGATAATAAAAGTAAATCATCGTGTAAAGGATACGGATATTGTTTGCGAACAAAAGTGGCAAGCAATGCCGGTGTTAATACACTCGGCCCACAGAGGGAAAAATCCTGACGTGATTTCCCCCTCTGCTTTGCTTGTTGAGGGCAGCGCCCCCAAGCCCCTTTGAACACAGAATTTCATTCTGTGGCTACGCGTTCTGCGAACGCTTATGACCATGACCGGCTTACCGCTGGCCGTGGTCTTTTTCTTGTTCTTTTTTCTGTTCCTCATCCATTTTCAGCAGCCGATCCACATTGGCCTTTGCCGTCAAAAGTTCCCGCATTTCCTCACGGAAACGCCGGTACTCGGCGTAGGTTTTCTTCTTTTCCTCCAGCAGTTTGGCATACTCAGATTGCAGGTCTTTGACCTTGGGCAGCTTCTTCACTCCCATCTCATCAAAGGCATTTTTTGCCGCCTGATGGAGCAGAATTTCTTGCTCATGTTCCTCCCGAAATTTTCGGGAATAACCGGCCTTGCGATAGGCAACATAGGTCTCGCGGGTCTTGGCATAATTAACGATATGGGTACGCAGGACGGCGATCTCTGCCATGCGTTTCTCCGTCGCCTTAATCTGCGCTGACAGCTCATTGTGATGGGCGGTAGCCGCCACCGCTTTTTCTTCCAGCTCTGTATAGTCCAGTAGGTGATGTTCGGTAAGAAAATTCACGGTCTGCGCCATCTGTTTTAAGTTAAAAACCTTGGCCCAGCGTGCATATCCAGCACCTTTCCCGGCCTGCAATTTTGCCTGAATATCCACCAGCAAATTGACCTTGGGTGGCTCCGGCTGCACGGTGGATTTCTTGCGGGGCGTGTGCTGCTTTTCTCCAGCCAGCACCGCACGGATTTCTGTTTCGCTGTACCCGGCTCCCAGCTTGTCATCCATGCGGGCTACATTCTTCCAGCCGGGAGCTTTAAGGCGGATTGCTTTCCCGCGCCGAGATACCTCGCAGCCCATCTCGGAAAGCAGTTGCAGAAGTGTGTCAAAGTCTGCTGGCTTTTGCTCCAGCGCCCGGTCAATCATCACCCGTAGCTGTTCCCGATGGGAGGGCTTGGCTTGTTCGCCCAGCCACTTGTTGTAGCTTTTTCCGTGGGGCTTGGGGTTCTCCACAATGGATAGTCCGTTCTCGATACAAATGGTGTCACTTAAACGTCGAACAGCTCTGGTGCTTCCCCAAAAGTTACGGAACTTCCGGTCACAATCCATATTGACCGCCGACCAGATGATGTGATTATGAATATGCGATTTGTCGATGTGGGTGCAGACCACAAAGGAATGATTGCCTTTGGTGAACCGCCTGGCAAATTCTATGCCCAGCCGGTTGGCTTCCTCCGGTGTGATCTCTCCGGGCCTGAACGACTGGCGCACATGGTAGGCGATCACATCATCTGTACCGCGCACTCGTCCGGTGGCGGCAATATACTGCCGCTTTGCCAACAGAAACTCTGCATCAGCAGTGCGGCTGTCACATCCATAGCTGGTAATCAATTTTCCGTTGTCGGTCTTTTGGGGATTTGCCACATAGTCAATAATATCGCTGATGGCACGGCTCTCAGTCCGACCCTTGCCGATATGCAGCGGCATGATGCGTGTGGTTGCCATAAGGGAGACCTCCTTTCCAAAAAAGAAACGGCCTGCATGGTGCAGACCGCTTTTGTTATTCTATTAAATCGTCCTCATCGAGAAAATCAAAATTGTCCTCGATGTCCTCTAACCGCTTCGGAGGAAACCTCATCTCGTATTGTTCTTTTGCCAGCGCACGAACTTCCCGGCGCTTATCTTTCATTCGGTTCTTCAGCCAGGAAATCTGCTCCTTTGATAATCTCCATGGGAGATTCAGCAAGCGGTTTATTGTCATTTGCTCCGCTTGCTTCTCCGGCGGCAAAGAAGCACAGGATTTACAGACGTGCGCCGCATGACCTTTGCCGGAAAATTTTTCATTAGCCTTATATTCTCCGCAGACTTTACAATAATGGCCGTGCTTCTTCATAGGCTCGATTCCTTTTCACTGAGAGCGTATAAACTGCGCACCGCCCCCATGATGATGTTCCACTCCAGATCTGCCGCATAGGAAAATTTTTTGCGGTACGATTCCCAAAGTTTCTGCATAACCGAGCTGTTCTCCACTTCCTCAAAAACTTCGGCAGCTTCTGCAAGATGTCGTTCTGTCCCGCGTTTGTGAGCAGTGGCCCGCAGCGCATCATGGAGAATCTGAGGGTCCAATGTATTCCCATGCAGCTGTTCCAGAATATAAATGTCATAGAAATCTCTCATGCGGGTGTTGGTGGTAGTTCTGGTAATGATCGTTTCCAGCTTTTCGGCCAGAACCGTTTCCAGATTGTACGCCCAAATATCAATGGAGCGATCTTCCAGCATCAGCTTGAAAGAGTAGCGGATCTCCCTGGGGGTAATGGCATCCCCTGTGGAAATGTCAATCTTCAAAGGCGTCACCACACCGTCAAAGGTTGTAGTCATATTTACGCGAATCCCCGGATATTCCGCCTCATCCATAATCTCCGAAATACTTTTCAGCTGGAATTTGACGCCATCATCAAGCGGGACACTCACAATAGCGGAAATCAAATTCTCTATGTCCTCCACATTGACATTGGCTCCTTTTACAGTAGCGTCCAAATCCATCGTGGAACGGGCATCCAGACCAACCATAGCCGCTACCAGCATACCGCCTTTCAGAATAAATTTGTCACGATATTCAGAAAGGGAGATACGCTCCAGAAAACGCTCCATCATGTAGTTCCGCATCAAGAGCTGGGCGTCCGCAGATTTTTTTCTGGAAAGATTGCGGATCAGATCCTTCAACTGCCTTGCTGTTTTTATCATAAAAGCACCTCCAAATACTGCCGCAGAATTTTTTCTACCCGGAACATACCGGCATACCGCATCAATGTCCGCAGGTCTTTGTCTTTTCTTCTGGCATACATCTTTAATGCCCCTTGAAAAGTCTGCATCTCCATGTTGTTCCTGCTGCGGAGCAGGTCGCAGATGGTGCGCTCCAGGTCATAGACAGGAACTGTATGCCCAAATGGTGTCTGAGCCGTTGTCAGGCCCACCCCATGCAGTTCCGCCTTAATGGTGAATACCTGTACGCCCTCTGCTTTCAGCTTGGAGGGATTATATCCGGTCTTGACTGTGACCGTATATTCCAGCGGCTCGCGGTCTGTCAGATCGTGAAAAAATAAAGCTGTCTCATGGGAAAACACTGCCTGTTCGACCCGCAGATGAAGTAAGTACATGGCATCGACCCAGGCATCCTTGGAA
>CAUEYG010000130.1 GCA_959021945.1 uncultured Eubacteriales bacterium
GCTCTCCTTCTTTCTCTGTTATATTATTTCTTGTTTAATACTATATGATATATAATATTGTTTGTCAAGCACATTTTTTCTTTTTCATGTCGCACGCAGATTCTATCCTCTGCAAGTATCTTTCACAAAGCAAAAAAGCCATTGAGGAACTGTTTATTCCAACAGTTCCTCAATGGCTTTTTTTAACTGGCTAATATCGGTAATTGTATTTACGTTCCTCCGCACTGCCGCACTGCCATGGACGCCTTTTAAATACCAGCCTATGTGCTTTCGCATTTCTCGTACTGCCACATACTCTCCTTTTTCCTCTGACAGCCGATCTAAGTGTATCAGTATCATTTGAACCTTTTCCGCCAGGCTGGGAGGCTCCGGCATCGTCTCTCCTTTCCAGAGAGCCACAGCGTCCCGAAAAATCCAAGGGTTGCCTAAAAAACCTCTTGCAATCATAACCATATCGCATCCAGTCTCTTTCAGCATTCGGTTGGCATCTTCCCCTGTAAAAACGTCGCCGTTTCCAATAACCGGAATGGACACATTTTCCTTTACCTTCCTGATCATGCCCCAGTCAGCCTTTCCTGAATAATACTGCTGTCTCGTTCTCCCGTGAACTGCTACTGCAGCAGCGCCGGCGGCCTCAATGGCTTTGGCTGTCTCCACAGCATTGATGCTTTTTTCATCCCACCCAATGCGTATTTTGGCTGTTACAGGCTTGTCTGCCGTCTCTGCTACAGCTTTTACCAGCCGGTAAATCAAGTCGGGATTTTTCAGAAGAGCAGACCCTTCTCCGTTTTTCACAACTTTTGGAACAGGACAACCCATATTAAGGTCAATGGCAGCATTTTTCCTGTCCTTCAGCGCTCCTGCCACATATGCCAGTATGCTAGGGTCGCTGCCAAACAGTTGAAAAGCCATAGGCTCTTCCCCAGGGTAAATCTTGAGAAGCCGCTCTGTGTTCCGGTCTTTATACCAAAAACCTTTGGCACTGACCATTTCCGAATACACGAAAGCAGCTCCCTGCTCTTTTGCCAGGCTGCGGGCAGGTCCGTCTGTAATCCCTGCTAAAGGGGCCAGCACAAAAGGATTTTCCAATTCTATATCGCCTATCTTCATCATCTCTGTCTTTTATTCTTTCTGTAGATCATTTCAAGGCCTTCCAGGGTCAGCAGCTTGTCCACGTGGTCAATGCAGTCAATGCCGCTGTCAATGAGGGTTGCCAGTCCTCCGGTTGCAATCACTTTGACCGGTTCCCCGGACTGGCTGTAGTCCTGCAATTCTTTTTTCATTTTTTGTACAATATAATCCACCATACCCATATGTCCATAGACCAGCCCGGACTGCATGCTGTGAATGGTGTTTCTGCAAATGACGCTGCCTGGCTCTTCCAACTCTACTTTTGGGAGCTTGGCGGTCTTTTCAAACAATGCCTCTGATGAAATTTTTAATCCCGGCCCTATGGTGCCTCCCAGGTATTCGGCTTTTTCCGATACTGCACAAAAGGTGGTAGCTGTTCCAAAGTCAATAATAATTAAAGGCCCGCCGTATTTAGCATGGGCAGCCACTGCATTTACAATACGGTCCGCGCCCACCTGCTTTGGATTATCGTATTTTACAATCAGCCCGGTTTTAATACCAGGCCCAATGACAATGGCCCTCTTGTTAAAATATTTCATGGACAAATGCTGCAGTGTAAACAAAACAGAAGGAACGACCGTGGAAATAATCACATCTTCCACTTCGCCTACGTTTAGGCCTTCATATTGAAACAGTTGATTAATGACCATTCCATATTCATCAGCGCTTTTATTATTGTCTGTTTCCAGTCTCCAGTTCTGAATCAGTTCACCCTGTTCAAATACACCCAGTACAATATTGGTATTCCCTACATCAAATGCTAGTAGCATGGTTACTTTCTCCTTTGCTCTGCCTTTTTTGAATTCTGCAAGCTATTATACTACAGCTCAGGCTGTTTATAAAGAAAAAATTTTGAGGCTGCTGTTTGTCTTGGCGCAGATCTAAACCCCGCATGAAAACTGGCGGGCATTATCGGCTGCCCGCCAGTTAATTTTGTATCTGTTATTTTTTATTGATTTTATAGACGCAAATCGTCTTATAACTTCTTGTAAGTGTTTATAGAAGTGAGGAAAAATTCTGTATTTTCAATGGTTTTCCCGTTTCTGCGTGTATCTTCTCATATCTCCGCATAAGTTGGTTTTGTAAAGTCGGGCACCATTTTAGCACCACAAACAAGGCAATAAACACAAGTACATAGCATAGCGGTGCTATCACGCCTACAAATGCAATTTAGGACAGCTTTACTTTACATCATTATGTTACGCATTAGGGAATCAATGAGCCTTGCAGAAGAGGTATTACAGACACTAAAACATATAGGTAAGTGTTTATACCTTTTCGTTCAAAAATGCCCTTTAACTGCGTAACATTTCAAATCAAGCTCTATCCATTTGAATTATCATTTCCTTTGTGAAAAGTTCCGTAGCAAGCATAGGAAAGTGGTACCCTTTCCATAAAAATCACTCACTTCTGTCTGCGACAGTATGAGAGATTTTTGCTTGTTGGGAATATCCCAAACCCTTACGTAAACTGACATTTTCGATTCTATCAGAAAGTAAAATCTATTCTCACTAACTTTTTGCCATTTGGTAATTTTTTGTCTACTTGATGTGTTTTTGTATATCCGATACTAAGCATAGCCTCTTCCAATTCATCTTCTTTCATCTGATGATGTACCTTGCTCAATCCATCAAATACATGGATATAAGGAGAATCAGAAACAAAAGCGGTATCTGTGTTGATTTGAATAATGCAGGAAACATAGTTAGCTTTCACTTCTTGGACTGCTTTTTTGAAATGCCCATATCCAATATATTCGATAAGTAGATTGGCAACTAACAACTCAGCAGTAGGTAACTGCAAACTTTCATCTGTTAAGTCAGAATGGACACATTCCAAAATTTCTTGTAACTCTTGGTATCGACTTGCACATTCAGCAAGGTATTTTTTGTTTATATCCACACCATATACCTTTTCAAATACACTCTTGTCGATATACTCTAATCCGTTTCCACCAGCAATCCCAAGTATCATAACCGTTTTAACAGGATATGTATAAAATTGTTCCTTCATCATTTCATTCATAGCCTGAAGCTGATAAACATTACTCAGTTGCATATGATTTTCGTAATCGGCTAACTCTATTTCTTCTCAAGGGTTATTCATATCTTCTCACCACCAATCTCAAATTTTCGACTTCTTAGACATACATATTATACCACTCATATATGAATTTTCTACTATTTTCATTCCGTTGTAGCTAACAATAGCAGCGTCAGTCGCCCTCGTCAACGGTCAAGATGAACGGGCTTCGCCCGCCGTTGACAAATGCATCTGTCCCTGCTGATGTGGCAGACAAGAGAGCGAAAGCAATGAGTGCTTTCGCCCTCGAATAGTATTGTTTTTTCTTATATCTGCCCATATCGTTTTATATCGCCATAAGAAATATGGGCACCAAATCGGCAAAAATCATTATTGTTTTAAGTGTCTAATTCTGCAAAAAAGTCAGTATTTACAAGGGTTTTCACAGTATGACACTTTCTGATACCCAAAAATTCAAATACTATTTTTTATTTTAGTGTTACCAGAACATCGCCTACATTTACAGATGCGCCCTTTGCAGCCGGCACTGTATCTACTGTTCCTGCTTCCGGAGCCATAATTTCATTTTCCATTTTCATAGCTTCCAGTATAACTAAAACATCACCTGCATTTACGGCTTGGCCAGGGGTTACTTTTACATCCAGTATGGTTCCCGGCATTGGAGCGCTTACAGACTGCGCACCTGCGGAAGGAGCCGGTGCAGGAGCTGCTGCCGCAGGGGCAGGAGCAGGAGCCGGTGCTGCCGCAGGGGCCGGCGCAGATACTGGCGCTGGCGCAGGAGCTGCTGCCGCGCTGGCTCCGCTTACTTCTTCCACTTCTACTGCATATGCAGTACCATTTACCGTTATATTATATTTTTTCATTTTTGTTACTCTCCCTTTCCTGGTATCAATCATTAAAACTTTCTGCTGTTAATGCAGTCGGACCGTCCGGCATCACCCCATGCCGTTGTATCTCCCGATATTCTGCTGATCTTGCGAACAACAAAACCATTTGCTGAACCGCCCTCATGAGCTGCAATTGCTGCGGAAATAACTGCGATCAAGGTATCATCAGCTGCTGCAGGCGCTGCTGCTATTGTTGGCGCGACTGAGGGCGCGGCGGCGGCATCCGTCGTCTGCGGCGCCTTATCTCCTTTTTTCGGACGATATGTAATCTTAGTCATAACGGCAATACAGCCCCATAACAAAATTAATACAATAAACGTGATTCCCATTCCCATCAATGTGGTAATACCGGCTCCTGCCATTTTTTCACCAATTGACAGGCTATGTACAGTATCGGGATTTGCGAATTGTTCCATCAAACTCATTTATGCCACCTCCTACAACGGAATATTGCCATGTTTCTTGGCCGGTAACGATTCTCTCTTTGTACTGAGCATATCCAGCGCGCTAATGATTCTCTGTCTGGCTGTTTCCGGTTCAATAATATCGTCTACATAGCCCATTTCTGCAGCTCTGTACGGATTGTTAAACCGTTCTTCATATTCAGCAATTTTTTCCTGTCTCTTTGCTTCAGGATCATCGGCTGTCTTTATCTCTTTTTTAAATACAATATTGGCAGCTCCTGCAGCCCCCATAACGGCAATCTGTGCGCTCGGCCATGCCATAACCAGGTCAGCCCCCAGCTCTTTGTTGCACATGCCGATATAAGCTCCGCCGTATGCCTTTCTCAGGATCATTGTAATCTTTGGAACCGTGGCCTCACAATATGCGTACAACATCTTAGCCCCGTGTCTGATAATGCCGCCATATTCCTGATCTGCTCCCGGAAGGAATCCCGGAACATCTTCAATCGTCAGCAGCGGAATATTGAAAGCATCGCATCTTCTGATAAACCTGGCTGCTTTGTCAGAAGCGTTAATATCCAGGCAGCCTGCTCCGAACTTTGGCTGATTGGCAATAACGCCTACTGTCCCTCCATCCATTCTGATAAAACAAGTTACCATATTCTTAGCGTAATGAGGCATTACATCAAACAGCTTGCCATCGTCAGCCAGCTTTGTAATAATATCGTACATGTCGTATGCTTTATTTGGATTATCTGGAATGATATCGTTGAATTCAGGGATCATTCTGTTAGCATCATCGCCGGTAGCATAAACCGGTGCTGTTTCCAGATTGTTGGATGGCATATAGCTTAGCAGCTCTTTTACCTGCATCAATGTATCCGTATCATCCGTACCTATAAAGTGAGCAACGCCGCTGACTGTATTATGCGTCATAGCTCCTCCAAGCTGCTCTGCGGAAATATCTTCACCGGTTACAGTCTTAATGACTTCCGGTCCTGTTATGAACATCTGGCTTGTTTTATCTACCATGAAGATAAAGTCAGTAATTGCCGGTGAATAAACAGCTCCTCCGGCACACGGTCCCATAATAACGGAAATCTGCGGAATAACTCCCGATGAAATAGTATTGTTTCGGAAAATCTTTCCAAATCCGGAAAGGGCATTTACACCTTCCTGAATCCTGGCTCCGCCGGAATCGTTGAGTCCTACAA
>CAUEYG010000131.1 GCA_959021945.1 uncultured Eubacteriales bacterium
CTTTCACGCTGCGGTTCTCCTTTGCTGCAGCTGCCATGACAAAGTCCTTTTTCTTAAATTCCATGGCCTGGATATAGGAGACTTCAAAATCTTCCCACAGCTTTTCTTTATAAGAGTCCAGCTGAGTTTCCGCCTTGGCTTCTTTGATTTCCAATTCATATTTTTGGTTCTGCAACGCCAGTATCTGCTGTTCCAGACTTTGCCGCTCTTCTGACAGCCGGTCCATATGCACAGCAGCCTCTTCTCGCTCTTGAGAAAGCTCTTTCAAATATTCTTCCAGACTTTCTTTTACAGCCGCTTTCTCTTTTACTGTTGTTTCCATATCCTTATGGCCGTGCCGGAGCATTTCCTTTTCTTCTAAAAGCTGTTTCAGCTCTTGCTCTTTGTTTTGTTTTTCAGCGGTAAAGTCTCCAATAGCTGTTTTTACCCGCTCTGCCATGTCTGCAGCGCTGTTTCTCCGGTTTTCACAGGCTCCGGCTTCAATACGGGCTGATGTAATTTCTTCACTGAGCTGCTCCAGCTGTTCCTTTTTCTCATCATAGGCATCCAGGTATCCTTGGGCCATTTGTTCTTTTTGAGAAATTTCTTCCTGCCCGGCTTTTATTTTTTCTTGCAGATCTTGTATCATCCGCTGGGAGGAATCCTGCTCTTTCCTGATATGCTCCAGCTCCCGGTCCCATTTGCCGCTGCTGGCCTTAAAATCATTGAGTGCATGTTCAATGGCCTTGCGCTGGTTCTCCCGGCCAAAGAGCTCCATCTCCAAATTTTTTCTTTGTTCTTGCAGCAGGCCGATTTCCTTCTGACCCAATTCTATGGCGCGGCTCAATTCTTTCAGGCGCTCCTCTGCCTTGACATGCTTTTGCCTGTCTGCATCCAGCCGTTTTCCTAAATCCAGAACTTCTGCTTTCCGCTCCAATAAATTGGCGGTTTTGTTTTTATATCGACCGCCTGTAATGGCTCCGCCTGCGTTGACAATCTCTCCTTCCAGAGTTACAAACCGCAGCCCTGCCGCTTTTTTAGAAAGGCGCACCGCATGGTCCATATGGTCTACGATTGCAACTCTGCCCAGGAGGTATTCCATAACAGGCCGGTATTTCTGTTCAAAGTTTACACAGTCCGTACCAAATCCCTGAAATCCAGGTTCTGATGTTAAATCTGCACCGTAATGGCTGCGGCTGCTGCGGATTGAGGAAACAGGCAGAAAGGTCAGCCTTCCGGCCTTGCTTTCTTTTAGGCGGGCAATAGCCTTTTGCGCACTCCTGTCATCTGCACAGACAATATTTTGGAGCGCTGCTCCCAGGGCCGTTTCTATGGCAGTCTCAAAGCCTTTTGGAACGGTAATCAGCTCTGCCACTGTGCCGTAAATGCCCTCAAGTCCGGATTTCATAATAAATTTTACTGCGTAATTGTAGCCTTCATAATTGCTTTCCATTTCTTCAATGGTTTTTTTCCTGGATGAAAGCTGCCCCATGGAAAGGGTTAAGTCTGCAGCTGTTTTGGTCAACTGCTTTTCTTCCTGGCTCTGCCGGCTGTACTGGTCTTTCTTTTGGCTGAGCTCCCGCTCATTTTGCGCCAGCTCTCCTTCCAGCCTTGCCTTGTCTCCTCGCAGTCTGTTCATGGCGTCCAGCATATCCCGATTTCCGTCTTCGCTGCTGCTCTTTTCTTCTAAGATCTGCGTTTTCCTTCGTTCCAGAGTATCTTTTAAATTGTTTAAGCTGGAAACTTCCGCCTTCCAGGAGCTGATCTTATTGTGAATGGAAAAAATATGGTCTTTGCATTGGTCTGCTTTTTCCGCTTCCCGTGTCATTTCCTCTGTCAAGGATACTTGTCTGCTGGTTTGTGTTTTCAGCTGTTCATTGACTCGTTCCATTTCTCTCTGAGCCTCAGCCCTGGCTTTGTACAGTTCCTGGGCTCCTGCCGTTTCTTTTTCCAGTTTTTCTTGTAATGCGCGGATCTCTTCTGTCAGTCTGCCGGAAGAGGATTCAATGGCGCTGAGCCTCTGGCTGTCTAGCTTTCCCTGGTTCATCAGGCTGCTGATTTCCTGCACGCTCTGAGCCAGTTTTTCGCGGCTGTCTTCTATCATTTGCTGCAGGTGCTGGCTTGTCTGCTTGATTTGCCCCAGCTTTTGGTCTGCCTCTTCTTTCAAGTCCCGGTTATAATCCAGTTTGTTCTTTTGCTCCAAAATATCATCTTTCAGAGCTTCATTTTTGAGCTCCAGCTCTTCAATATTTTTTAAGGTAATATTGATTTCCAGCTCTTTATGACGGTCTCTCAGCTCTATGTATTCTTTGGCTTTTATGCTGTCCTCTCTCAGCCCGTCAATTCGGCTCTCTATTTCACCGATAATATCATTCACCCGTTCCAGATTTGCTGAGGTGGATTCCAGTTTTCGTTCTGATTCAGCCTTTCTTGTCCGGTACATTACAATGCCGGCCGCTTCTTCAAAGATCTCCCGCCGGCTTTCTGTTTTGTTGCTGACAATATCGGAAATTTTACCCTGTCCTATGAGGGAGTATCCATCTACGCCAATGCCTGTATCCATAATCAGTTCCCGGATATCCCGGAGCCGGCATTGATTGTTATTGATGGAGTATTCGCTTTCTCCTGACCGGAACATTCTCCTGGTAATGGCTACCTCATTGTAATCAATGGGGAGGCTGCCTTCTGAATTATCAATGACAAGAGTAACTTCCGCCATGCCTCTGGATTTTCTGCTGGCAGTGCCGGAAAAAATCACTTCTTCCATTTTGCCGCCTCTGAGCATTTTCGGACTCTGTTCCCCCAGGACCCAGCGGATGGCGTCGCTGATATTGCTCTTTCCGCTTCCGTTAGGCCCTATTACACAGGTAATACCTCTGTGAAATTCAATGACAACCGGTTCGGCAAAAGACTTAAAGCCGTGCATTTCAATTCTCTTAAAATACATTTAGACCTCTCTCCATGGCATCTTTTGCGGCATTTTGTTCAGCCAGCTTTTTGCTCTTGCCGCTGCCTCTGCCCGCAGTCTTTCCGCAGACCTGCAGTTTTACGGAAAACCATTTATCATGGTCCGGCCCCTCTTCCCGTTCCAGGATATAGTGGATGTCCAGGATTCCTTTGCTCTGCAGCTGCTCCTGCACTTCTGACTTGTAATCCCGGTTGCTCAGTTTTCCTTCTCCTGCATCCTTTAAGGCATCCTGAAAAATCCGCAGCACAAATTCCCGGGCTGCCTGATATCCTCCGTCAAGATAAATAGCGCCAATGACAGCTTCCATGCCGTCCGCCAAAATAGAATCCCGGTCACGCCCTCCGCTTTTTTCTTCGCCCCTGCTAAAGAGCATATGGGTTCCGATGGCCAGCCTGCGGCCTGCTTCTGCCAGAGATTTTTCGCATACAATGGAGGCTCTTGCCTTTGTCAATGTTCCTTCTTCCGCCTGTGGAAGCTTTTGGTACAGGGCTTCCCCTATAATGGCATCCAAAAAAGCATCTCCCAGGAATTCCAAGCGCTCGTTATCATTCAATCTGTTCTGCCCTGTCTCTTTTACATAAGAGCTATGGGTGAGGGCTGTCTTCAACAAATGAATCCTATTAAATTTGTAGTCAATTTTTTCTTCAAAATGCTTACTGTTGTTCACCAGCAATAATCTCCTCTAAATCTGTTATTGCACTCTTTATGATATCTACGACTCCTTCTTGTGCATAAGGAATGCCTTTGAGTATGGTATTTTTTACTGCGTTGGCATTGGAAGACCCATGCATTTTTACCATGGCTCCGTCAACGCCTAAAATCGGTGCTCCGCCGTATTCGGAGTAGTCAAATTCGCTTTTTAATTCTCCCATTTTGTTCTTTAAGAACATGGCCCCGATCTTCGCTTTCATTCCATCCAGGAATTTTTTCTTTAAAAGCTTGAGAATGCTCCATGCCAGGCCTTCTGTCAGCTTTAAAATAACGTTTCCTACAAATCCATCGCATACGATCACATCGCAGGCTCCGGCAGGCACTTCTCTGGCTTCTACATTGCCCACAAAGTTAATGGGTGCTTGCGACAGCTGCCGGTAGGCTTCTTTTGTTACACTGGTGCCTTTTCCCTCTTCAACGCCTAAATTAACCAGTCCTACTCTTGGATTTGGACGGCCAAATACCTTCTCTACATATATACTGCCCATTGTTCCGTATTCTAGTAAATTATGTGGCTTTGATTCTGCACTGGCCCCGGCGTCTACAAGCAGGCAGGCCTTGTCCCCTAATATAGGATAGATACTGGCAAGGGCCGGACGGTCAATGCCGTTGATTCGTCCCAAAATCATTCTGCCGCCTACGACCTGGGCGCCTGTATTTCCTGCGGAAACAAACAGGTCTCCCTTTCCTTCCTTTACCATGGTCAGACCTTTTACCATGGATGAGTCTTTTTTCCTTTTTATGGCTTTTACCGGACTGTCTTCATTGGTGATGACTTCCCCTGCGTGGACCACTTTGATCTGCTGGGAATCGTATTTATATTTGTTTAATTCAGCCTGAATCTGATCTTCTTTTCCTACGATGTAAATTTCATGGCTCATCTCCCTGGAAGCTTCTACAGCTCCTTTGACAATCTCAGCAGGCGCATTGTCGCCGCCCATACCGTCAAGTATGACTCTCATTGTGTTCCTCCGTTAACCTAATCATTTTATCTATTCCCCATTGCTCTGTTTTTATCATCAGCATATAAAGATACAGTTTAGATGATACCATAAATGGAGAAAATTTGCAATCAACGGGCTTTCTCCCAGAAATCAGTTTTGTCCAGGTCCTCCTTCATAACAGAACAAAGCAGCAGTGCTATTTGGGTTGAAATAACACTGCTGCCTTTTTGTCATGCTAGGAATAGCAACAAAAGCGCCTTGTGGTGAGTCGCCCTTTTTTGGGGGGGGGCGACATATGGAAATAGGAATCTCTGATTCCGTCATTTCCTCTTTTGTTATTATGCAGGAACTATCGATTTATCGATAGTGACGGAATAGCAACAAAAGTACCTTGCGAAGCGTCGCCCTTTGGGGGGCGACATGGGAAATAGGAATCCCCGATTCCGTCATTTCCTCTTTTGTTATTATGCAGGAACTATCGATTTATCGATAGTGACGGAATAGCAACAAAAGTACCTTGCGAAGCGTCGCCCTTTGGGGGGCGACATGGGAAATAGGAATCCCCGATTCCGTCATTTCCTCTTTTGTTATACCTTTTTTGTTAATACTGAGTCAAAAGGTATAAGTTTTCAAGGCTGTAGGGGTCGTATTTTGGTCATTTCTTGGAAAATGCCCTTTTTCTCAAATTTCAGGTGGGTCCAGCCCATAACTTTTATACCTTTTTGGACAAAATCGATCATTAAGATATAAAAAAATTCCATGGAGCCTGCTCAGGGGCATTGCCCGGAACGGAACCACCTCTGCCCCTGAAAAGAATCAGACAAGCTGACTTTGTTACTTAGCCCGAATCTTTTTTACCGGGCTAAATTTGCTATAAATCTTCTTGCCCTTTACAACCCGGTAAGCTCTTACCTTGTAGTAATAGGTCTTCCCTTTTCTTACCTTTCGGTCGGTATAACGGGTTTTCACCGTCTGTCTCCATTTGTATATACTTCCCCTTCTTTTTGGCTGCCTTATAGAGCTGGTATTTCGTCGCTCCTCTTACCTTGGACCAGGTTGCGGTAATCTTCCCCT
>CAUEYG010000132.1 GCA_959021945.1 uncultured Eubacteriales bacterium
GTCTCTCATGTGGTAACGATGGTTGCTTTTTTTGTCATTGTTTTAATTCCTGTTATCTTTGAACTGTTTGGAATTAGCGGAGGCTCTGAAAGCGTTGCTATATCCGCCTCGCCCCTGATTATAATCCAGCTTTTAGGCGTTGGTATTATTGCGGCAACCACATTGGTCGTACCCGGTCTTTCCGGCACAATGATTCTTACAGCCATTGGTTATTACAAGCCTTTGCTCTTCATTGCCAGCACCTTTGTCACAGCCCTTGTGACCTTAAATTTTGAAAAGGCCTTTAGCCAGTTGGTCTTTATCATACCTTTGGGCGTTGGTGTTGTTCTCGGCGTTTTTCTCATCGCCAAGCTGGTCAGCTACCTGTTCCGTACCATACCGGCTTATGTCTATTCGGCTATTATCGGCCTTATCGCCGCCACACCGCTTGTCATGCTCAATGATGTAAAGGATTATGATATTTCTTTATTCAATGTGTTAATCAGTATCCTGACTCTGCTCATCGGTTTCTTTCTTGTGAGAAAGTTTGAGGAGAAGTAGCAGCCGCTATAGACAAAGTCGGCCTCTCAAGAAAGAGATGAGGCCGACTTTGTTCTTTTCAAGGGTAATTTTTTTGTTATATGAGGGTTGACATATGTCCCAAAGTCCTGATTAACTGAGAAACATAACTCATTTCATTGTCATACCATGCTACAACGCGGACTTCATAAATCTTGGTTCCGCATCTCTGAGCTAAAGTCTGAGTAGCATCAAACAAGGAGCCGTAGCTCATACCGATTACATCGCTGGAAACAAGCTCTTCCTCAGAATATCCAAAGGATTCATTGGCTTCCTTTTTCATGGCTTCATTGAGCCCTTCCACACTTACGGATTCTGTTTCATCCTTTAAGGTAGCATCCAAAATAGTAATGGAACCGGAAGGTACCGGCACTCTCTGGGCTGATCCAATGAGCTTTCCTGCTAACTCGGGTATTACAAGACCAATGGCTTTTGCCGCCCCTGTACTGTTTGGAACAATGTTGATTGCTCCTGCCCTGGCACGTCTAAAGTCACCTTTTCTGTGAGGTCCATCCAGAATCATCTGATCTCCTGTATAGGCGTGGATGGTTGTCATAAATCCGGTCCTTAGCTCTCTGTAGTCATTAAGAGCTTTTGCCATAGGGGCCAGACAGTTTGTGGTGCAGGAAGCGCCGGAAACAATGGTATCTTCCTTTGTCAAAACTTCATGATTTACTCCATACACGATGGTAGGCAGATCATTGCCTGCAGGGGCTGAGATCAGCACTTTTTTTGCTCCTGCATCAAGATGGGCCTGGGATTTTGCCTTTGATGCGAAAAATCCGGTACATTCCAGCACAATATCCACATCCAGCTCTCCCCAAGGCAGCTTGGCCGGGTCGGATTCTTTATAAATTCTAATGGTCTTTCCATCTACTGTAATAGACTCTTCATCATGTTCTACCGTATGATCTCTATAAGCGCCCTGGACACTGTCATATTTGAGCAGGTACGCCAGCATCTCCGGCTTTGTCAAATCATTAATTGCTACAACTTCATAATTCTTGTCATTAAATACCTTTCTGAATGCCAGTCTTCCAATTCTCCCAAATCCGTTAATTGCAATCTTTGTCATAATGCATTTCCTCCTTTGAATTTTATCATTATAAACTTTTTAAAAAGTCTTCCACTTCATCTGCGGTTGCCAGGGTCATAGCCTTGTCTGCCGCCTGCTCTGCCTCTTTTTGCGTCCATTTGGAAATTTGATATCTTGTGGCCAATACTGACGCTGGGTTTACGCTAAATTCTTCCAACCCAAAGGCCAAAAGCAGAGGAGTCAACAGCGGGTCTGCCGCCGCTTCTCCACACATTCCCACTGGAATCTTTGCTTCATTTGCGCATTTTATAATATGTCTGATGGACCGAAGGACGGCCGGATGGTATGGACGGTTTAAATAGGCCACCTGGGCGTTTCCCCGATCTGCCGCCATGGTGTACTGGACCAGATCATTAGTGCCAATGCTGAAAAAATCACTTTCTTTTGCCAAAAGATCTGCGATCATGCTGGCTGCCGGCGTCTCGATCATAACCCCCACCTGCAGCTGTTTATCATAGGCGATTCCCTTTTGGTCAAATTCTCCCATGATTTTTTTGACTTCCTGCTTTACAGCCCGAATTTCCTCTACTGTAGTCACAAGTGGAACCATAATCTTAATATGTCCAAAAGCACTGGCCCTTATCATGGCTCGCAGCTGAGTCTCATAGATGTCCTTGTGCTTCAGGCAATATCTGACAGCGCGAAATCCCAGGAAAGGGTTATCTTCCTTTTCCATGTTTAGATAGTCAATCCCTTTATCTCCGCCTACGTCTAACGTTCGGATGATGACAGCCCGGCCTTTAAAGATCTGGGCAGCTTTTTTGTAAGCCTCAAACTGTTCCTCTTCCTCAGGCGCAGTCTGTTTGTCCATAAACAGAAATTCGGTTCGGAAAAGTCCAATGCCCTCACTGTCTTTTTCTGCAGCAGTCACTGCATCTTTTGGGTTTCCAATATTACTGTAAACTTCTTTTTTCTGTCCATCAGCAGTTAAGGATTGTTTTCCTATGTAACTCTGAAGGAGCTCTTTTTCTTTACTATAGTCAGCCTGCTGCTGACGGTATTGTTCTTCCTCTGGATCTCTTGGATTCTGGATGACGATTCCTTTCCTGCCGTCTACAATCACAGTATCCCCGTCTTCCAATACCTTGGTTATGTTTTCAATACTGAGCACTGCGGGTATTTCCAAAGCTCTGGCCAAAATAGCAGAATGGGAAGTCATGCCTCCCTTTTCTGTAGCAATACCGCATACATGATCCTTATTCATTTCCGCAGTCATGGAAGGGGTTAAATCCTCAGTCACTAGAATGCTTCCCGCAGGAATATCCTGCAGCGACTTTTCCTCAATATTCAGCAGGATCTTTAACATTCTTGTCTTAATATCCTGCACATCTGTTGCCCTTTGGCGTGTCAGCTCATCATCCACACCGGAAAACATTTGAATAAATAGATTGAGAACCTGTTCGCAGGCAGCTTCTGCACAAGTGCCGCCTTTGATTAGATCTTCAATCTGAGACAGCATATAAGGATCCTTTATCATCTGAATATGGCCCCTTATAATTTCCACTTCCTTAGGGTCCACTGCTTGTTCCATGGACTTTGCCAGGTTTTCAGTTTTCCGGCAAAAGGTTTCAACAGCATGGCGGAAGCGGGAAAGCTCCGCCTCCGTATCTGTAATTTGGCAGGATTCATAAGTGATTTCCTGTTGTTTTATAATATACGCTTTTCCGATTCCTATCCCATCGGATACGGAAATACCTTTCAGCATTTGGCTCACCTCATTTATTCTTCTCCGAAACCGGATTCTACCATACTGACAGCTTCTTTCAAGGCTTCCTCTTCATCTGCACCGTCACATACAATCTTAATTTCCGCACCGAATTTAATGCAGGCTGCAATAAGATTCATGACACTCTTCCCATTTACTTCCATGTTTTGAAATTGAATTTTTACATCTGAGCCGTATTTTGCCATAGCGTTAGCAAAGTTGGTGGCCGGTCTCATGTGAAATCCTTCTGCGTTTGTAACTTTTAACTCCTTTGATACCATAATCGTTGCCTCCTCTTATATTTGATCTGTTTTGGTCTTTTTTAAAACAGCTAATAAAATCATGCCTACGATAGCGCCTGCAACTAAGGCCAAAAGATATCCGCCCACATTGCCTACTACAGGGAATACGAAGATTCCTCCATGAGGCGCCCGAAGGGTACATCCCATTGCCATGGAAATGCCTCCGGCCACTGCTGAACCAACCACGCAGGATGGAATCACACGCAATGGATCTGATGCTGCAAAAGGGATGGCCCCTTCTGTAATAAAGCACAGTCCCATAATATAGTTGACAACTCCTGCTTTTCTTTCTTCTGCTGTAAACTTGTGTTTAAAGAAAGTGGTTGCCAGGGCAATGGCAATAGGCGGAACCATGCCTCCGATCATAACAGCGGCCATAATGTTAAATCCGCCGGAAGCAATAGCTGCAGTACCAAAGACATAAGCAGCTTTATTGAAAGGCCCTCCCATGTCAATGGCCATCATACCGGCAAGCAGACATCCCAGCAAAATCTGACTGGCGCTTCCCATGGAATTCAAACCATTTGTAATGGCAGTGTTGAGAGCTCCTACCGCTGGATTGATAAAGCACATAAACGCACCCATTAAAATTGTCCCAAATAGCGGAAGGATCAGCACTGGTAACATACTTTCTAGGCTTTCAGGAAGGAAGGAGAAAATCTTTTTCAGCAGCAATACGATAAATCCTCCTACAAAGCATGCAATTAAGGCTCCCAAAAATCCGGATACTGCTGCTGTATCTCCGCCTACATTAGCAAAGGTACTTCCCAAAGTAGCAATGGAACCGCCTACAAAACCTACGGCAAGACCGGGCCGGTCTGCAATACTCTTTGCAATATATCCTGCCAATACCGGCATCATGAAATTAAAGGCAACGCCTCCTATTGTTTTAAAGAAAGCCGCTGCAGCCGTATAAGTCCCAAAGTCTGCGTCACGAGGTGCACCGGCAATGGTGTCGATTAAAAAGGCCAGTGCAATCATAATTCCGCCGCCGATTACAAATGGCAGCATATAAGATACTCCGTTCATCAGATGTTTGTAAATCTGACGCCCCACTCCTTCTTCGCCATCTGTACCGGTCTCCGAAGTCTTAGTTCCATTATAGTGGAGGATAGGAGCCTGATCTTTTACAATTTTTTCAATCAACTCCTCCGGTTTATTGATCCCTGCCGACACGTTGGTCTTGTAAACCGGTTTTCCGTCAAAGCGGGCCATATCTACATTTTTGTCTGCGGCAATAATAATACCTTTTGCAGACTTTATTTCTTCCGAAGTCAGTACATTTTTAGCTCCGCCTGAGCCATTGGTCTCAGCTTTCAGATTGTACCCCATTTCTTTTGCTTTTTTCTCCAGAGCCTCTGCTGCCATGTAGGTATGGGCAATTCCCGTAGGACAGGCTGTTACCGCCAGAATCTGGTATCCCTCTGTTTCAGCTGTCTCCATACTGCTCCTGCTGCGATCCGTTTCCTTTTTCTGCGCCTCTTCAGGATAGCGTTCTCGTTCTTTGTTATCAATGGCTTCTAAAAATTCTTCCGGAGATGACGCCTTCAAAAGGCTTTCCCTCAAATCCATATCCATCAGCAGTGTCATAAGCCTTGATAAGACTTCCAAATGCAAATCTCCGTCAACAGGAGCTGCAATCATAAATAAAATATTTGACGGTTTACCATCGGGCGCTTGGTAGTCCACCCCCTCCGCAACAGTAATAGCTGTAAGTCCCGCCTGTCTTACTGCAGCGCTCTTGGCATGAGGAATTGCAATTCCCTCGCCTACTGCAGTGGTCCCCTCTTCTTCTCTTGACAGGATTCCCCTTCTGTATTCTTCTTTGTCAATCAGATTTCCTGCCTTTTCATGCAAATCAATCAAAGTGCTGATTGCTTCTTCCTTTGAAGCCACCTGTGCACCGGGTATAATTGATTCTTTTTTCAATAAATCAATAATTCGCATGTCTCTTTTCCTTCCTTTCCCTTACTATTTTTGGACACACTCCATGATCTTTTCTTTTGT
>CAUEYG010000133.1 GCA_959021945.1 uncultured Eubacteriales bacterium
CCGAATAATTCGACTTTCCGGAGATAGGTCAAAGCTATTAAGATAAGTAAAACTATCTGCTCTGTCCTTTTGCCTGAGAGATCACCGGAATACCAGTTTCCGGTTTACACCTTCGGCGCTCGTTATTGGAGACTCTCCAGAGAATCATAGTTTCTGTCTCATCCGAAAAAACTGCAAGATTCGGATTTGATCGACAAACTAACGTAACGATCTTACCACACCTTGCAGTTTATTTCAATCTTTATTTTTTCCTGTTTTTCTGCTCCTGCTTTCCGCCTGACATTAGGCCCTTAAGCATCGGCTCCGCCCGCTTCATCATTGGAAGTTGCATCATCAGCTCCCTTGTCCTGATCTTTTGACAGATCCTCCTCCGGTGATGGGGCAGTTGTCGCTTCTGTTGCTTCTGTTGTCGTTTCCTTGGTGGTTTCCTCTGTTGTGGCCTTGGTAGTTTCTTTTACTGTTTTTGCATTATCGTAGATCAATGCACCGACTTTATTAAAGGTCAGGGAAGCCACTGTATAAGAATCAATGTCCTGTCCATAGTTTTGGCGGAAGGTTTCATCTGTGTATCCCATTTCTTCGATACTGTCTTTCAGCTCTTTTTCTTCCTCTTTTGAGTAGCTGAGACCTTCTTTCTCAGCAATGTCGTACATTATCATCTGCTCTTTCACGTAAGCCTGAGCAGCCTGTTTGTTCTGTTCATTGTAATCTTCTTCTGACTCAATACCGTACTGTTCCCAGAGATCCTTTAGCTCCACGCCTGAACTGGACGCAACGGACTCATACTGCTGTTCAATCTCTTTCACATACGTGTCAACTTCGTCTTCCGGGTATTTGAGAACTTCGGAACTTTCAACCACTTTTGTCCACAGCTTGCTGATCTCATTATTTTTGGCTGATTCTTCTTTTTCATCGTACAGCTGATCTTTGACAAGCTTGTTATAGTCGGCTACTGTTTTAACATCGCTGTTCTTTGCTACCCACGCATCATTGTATTCCGGGATATTATCCTTTGCTATATAGTTAATGGTAACTGTAAACACCACGTCTTTTCCTGCTAAATCTGTGTTCGTGTAATCCTTTGGAAATTTCAGGTTCAGATCTTGGGTAGAGCCTACAGCCTTTCCAATCAATCCGTCTTCAAAGCCATCAATAAATTGGCCTGAACCAATGGTAAGATCATATCCTGTGGAGGTACCTCCCTCAAAGGTCTCTCCGTTAATTTTGCCTTCATAATCAATATTGACTACATTTCCTTTTGCTACATTGCCTTCTTTTATCTTGTCAGTAGTCTTTGTATCCTCTACATTTTTCTGCACCTGGGCGCTCACCTCTTCATCGGAAACAGATACCTGTAGTTCCTCTCTTTCCAGGCCTTTATATTGTCCTACTTTTACATACTCTGACAGATCATATTTGCTGTACGGATTGTCGCTGCCGCATCCGGTAAGTGCCAAAGCCGCTACAAGGCACATGGCCACAGTCATTGCGATTGCTCTCTTTTTCATACATTCCTCTTTCTTTAATTTTTATACATACATTTCCAATTTTATCATAGCCTCTCCATCATGGAAAGTTTCTATACAAATTTCCATATATCGTTCACAGGAAAAACATATTTTATCACAATGCCTTATGTATCCGTTCCATCCTGCGATCCACTTCTGCCATAGCCATGGCACAGTCTTTCAGCTCCTGTTCCTCTTCACTTGTAATTCCTCCGGCCCGTTTATATTTCAATTCATGCTCCAAACTTGCCCAAGTATCCATGGCAATGGTTCTGATCTGAATTTCTACAGGCACCTTTTCTGTTTTGTCGGAAAGAAAAACGGGAATCTCCACTACTAAGTGAAGGCTCCTGTAGCCGCTCTCCTTTGGTTCTTTGATATAGTCACTGCGTCTCAGCAGTTTGATGTCATCTTGCTGCAAGAGCAGGGATGCGACTGCGTAAACATCGTCAATATAATTGCAAATCACTCGTATACCGGCCATATCCGTGATTTTATAAATGGATGCCATATCAATGCCCAGCCCTTTTCTCTCTAACTTTTCAAACAAGCTCTGAGGCGATTTGAGACGGCACTCCATGTGGTGAATAGGGTTGTAATCGTAGCGCACTTGAAATTCATCGTCTAGTATTTCCAGCTTAGTGCTTACCTCCCGAATGGCTGCATGGTATGTATTTCTCAGCAGCACAAAGTCCTGAAATTCTTCCATCAAAGGTTTTAGCGCAGCGGGCACTACTGTGGCGTCTAATCTGAAACTATCTTTTTTTTCTATTATCATATCTTTAAAATGCTCCTTCTGATTCTACTGCAATTTCATATTCTATATTCTTACTATTGTACAATAAATCCCGTTTCTTTTGAATCCCAGATTTCTTAAAGTTTTATTAAGCAGCAGGATTAAAACAAAAAATCGAATCGTATCTGTGAAAACCATTGATGGAAAAAGGATGCAGCATATCCCCTAATCATATGCCGCATCCCTTTTTAATCTCAGCGCAGTTTTAACCTTCAGCCGTTTTTATTTTATACTCCTGCCCAGCTCTACTACCTCTTTCAGCTGAGGAGCACTCTTCATAGAGCCTTTTTCATCCATTCCGGAAATGGTGATAATCCCTCTATCCCGCCATTTCACGTAGTTATTGGTACATTTGTACTGGGTAATTGCTGCCTCGAACACTCCGTTTGACATAGCGTTGAGCAGCAAAGCGGTCTGCGTTGGACGAAACCCTTTCCGCGCCCGTGCGTACAGCCGGTCGATTACCAGTTTGATCTGCGCTGACATGCCGAACCAGTAAACAGGAGATGCAAAGACAATCATATCAGACTTGTCCACCTCTTCCAGAATACCGGCCATATCATCCTTTTGCACACATACACCGTCATGAGCAAAGCAGTATTCACAGGCTAAGCATGGTGCCACCTTCAGTGTTCCCGCATTTTTCACCACAACCTGATTTCCGCTTTCTCTCGCCCCCTGGGCAAAGGCTTCGGCCATAATATCTGTATTTCCGCCTTTTCTGGGACTTCCTGTAATCACTAAAATATTCATTTTTCTCCTCCTCACTCACTTAGAAATGTTATATCTATTATACCATTTGGCCGGCCAACTCTCTACTGATTTTTACAAAATATTCCATTCCAGGCGTTTTAAATTTATTTTTATGACAAATCAAATGAAAATGCCTCTTTAGCGGCTTTCCCTTTATATGAATTTGTGCTAATTCGCCCTTTTGCAGCTCTTCCTGCACAAGATGTTCTGACAAAAGACATAACCCTCTCCCATGGAGCACAGCATCCTTCATAGAGGAAATATTGTTGCAAACCCATGTGTATTCTGCTGTCACTCCATTTTTTAACAACAGATCATCCAGTAAGCGTCTGGATCCGCTGCCTTCCTCCCGGACAACAAAATGCTGTCCTTCCAGCTGAGATACTGCAAGAGTCTTTCCTGCCAAAGGATGATCGCAGCGACAAACGAAAATCAACCGGTCCTCAAGAGAACATTCTTTTGCTAGAGCCTTGCCTTCACCAATGTCTTGGACAAAGGCAAGATCAAGCTGAGAGCTGAGAAGCTTCCTTTCCAGCATAGAACTGTTTCCTACTTCTACAGAGATCATTGTCTGCGGGCAGGCCTGCTGATATTGATCCACCAGTGGGTTCATAAAGTAAGCGCCTACTGTTGTACAAGCGCCAATGCGGATATGTTCCGCGCTTTTTTCCTCTTTCATGTGCTCATCCATTTGTTCTGTTAGCTGAAGAATTTGGACAGCATAAAACAGCAGCGTTTTTCCCTCTTTTGTTAAGTATAATTTCTTGGAAAGCCGCTCAAAAAGCCGCACTTGATATTCCCTTTCCAGTTCTGCAATAGCCTGGCTCACAGATGATTGAGAGATATGCAGATACTCTGCAGCTCTGCTCATATTCATGTATTGGCAAACTTGTGAAAAAATCTCCAGATTCCTTAAAGACATGGCCTCCTCCATCTATTAGCAATTTCTAATGATTTTAATAAATTATTTATATTTTACAATGGTTTTCTTTTCCTGTAAACTGGAGAGGAAAGAAAGGAGCGTGCAAACAAAGATGCGAAAAGTACTGATTGCTGTAATTGACGGCTGTGCTCCAGAGTATCTGACCAAAGACACAGCGCCAAATATTTTTAAATTAGCAGAAGGGAAAGATTCCTTTGCAAAGACAGTTGAGGGAGCAGTTCCCACTGTTACCAATGTAAACCATGCGTGTATTATGTCCGGACGTTTCCCACAAGACACCCATGTTGTAGGTAATTATTATTATGACCGGAAGACCAGAGAGCAAGGTTTTATCGAAGGAAAAGGTTTTATGAAAGCTCCCACCATCCTGGAACAATACAAAGCTGCCGGAGGAAAAACAGCCCTGCTCACTGTAAAAGGAAAGATCCTGGAAGTTTTCGGCGCAGGAGCAGATATTGGCATCAGTGTACAAAAACCTGATACCCCGCTCTTATCACGGCTTGGACTTTCTATGCCTCCCCAGGTCCAAAGCCCTGACAGCAGCAGATGGATTTTCAAGGCAGCTTTTCAGTGTATCAAAGAAGAAAATCCTGATCTGGTTTACTGCACTACCAACGATTTTGTCATGCATCATTATGGGCCTGAGGAAGCCCTTGCCAGACAGCAAATTGGTGAAATTGATTCCTATATTCAGCAAATCCATGAGCTCGACCCTGCAAGAGAGATCTACATCACAGCCGACCATGGTATGAACCAAAAAACAACCTTAATTAACCTTCAAACCATTTCCGATCAGGCTGGCTTTCACGTAGTATGTGTGCCGCCTCTGAAGGATCGTTATATTGAGAATCACATTTATCAGGAAGGCGGAATTCTCTACCTTTATCTGCAAGATTCATCGGAAGAAAAGGCCATATTAAACATGCTTTCCTCCCTGCCTGAAATCGAACAGGTATTGCCTGCAAAAAAGGCTGCGGAGCTTTATCACCTTCCTCAAGAGGATATTGGGGACTATGTAGCTTTTGCTGCAAAGGACTGTGCCTTTGGTGAAGTGGAAGGTACAACTCTTCATACAGATCAAGTACGGACCCACGGGTCTCTTTATGAGAGAACGGTTCCATTGGTGGCAATCAACAGCGCTGCTCCTGCATCACAATATGGTTACAGCAAAGATATTGTCCGTTATTTGCTGTAACCAATAGGCAGGTCCTTCATTTGGAAAATCAACAAATTAGTTCTTTTTATAAACAAACAAATCTCATTAATACAGCAAGTCAATACATCTTTTTCCCTTGATTCCAAGCAAATTAAGTACTATAATAAAGGTGTAAACAAACAAAAGTAGCAACAAAAAAAGAAAAGAGGGATATTATGAGTACTGCTACAAAAAACACCATCGTTAACACTTTTAAGGCAATCAAGCATGAATTGGATGTCTGTGCTGAATTAATCGATGAATGTGTTAAGCAGGGAACAATCAAGTAGCATGATTTTCTTCAAAATAAATATAAGTGCATATTTTTTCCGGTAAGGGCTGCCTTACCGGTTTTTGTTTGATTTAATAAGCATAACGCCATACATTTTTAATTTTTTAAGCAACCTATGGGAACTACCATAACGCCATCGGCTCTCTTATATGCG
>CAUEYG010000134.1 GCA_959021945.1 uncultured Eubacteriales bacterium
CTACTCTAGCACTCCTTTCCTTCCTTGCATAGGTGCTTTCTATCCTACGCTTACCAACATTTGTAAAAAAGGTATAACAAAAGAGGAAATGACGGAATCAAGGCTTCCTATTTCCCATGTCGTCCCCCAAGGGCGACGCTTCGCAAGGTACTTTTGTTGCTATTCCGTCACTATCGATGAATCGATAGTTCCTGCATAGTAACAAAAGAGGAAATGACGGAATCAGGGCTTCCTATTTCCTATGTCGCCCCCCAAGGGCGACGCTTCGTGAGGCGCTTTCCTATGTTATAAAAAGGCAGCAGTATTGTTTGAAAGCAAATAATACTGCTGCTTTTTAAGTCAAGGCTGCGATTTCGCAAACAACACAAAAGGGGATGATTTCCTTGACCCCGGAATTTAGCACTTGACTACAGTCTGAAAAAATCATATAATTGTAAGGCATGAAAATTGCCTTTTGAAAGCTCCGTCTGGTATGGTCTGGGTCCTGCGCAATAAGACTCCGTGAACCTTGTCAGGTCCGGAAGGAAGCAGCAATAAGCGGAAGCTCTTATGTGCCGCAGATAAGCCTTTGCCAGCGCCTTGCGGAGCTCTCAAAGGGCAATTTCTTTTTTGGATAAAGAGAGGACGGATATGTATACTGCCTTGTACAGGGCCTACAGGCCGGAGATCTTTGATGAGATACTAGGCCAGGGCCATATTATAAAAATACTAAAAAACCAGCTGGCGACAGACACAGTGAGCCATGCCTATCTGTTCTGCGGCACCAGAGGAACAGGGAAAACCACCACTGCCAGAATTCTGGCAAAAGGAGTAAACTGCACCTCAGAAGGTCAAAGGCCCTGCGGTACATGCGCCAACTGCATGGCTATTAAAGAAGGCTCTTTCATGGATGTCATTGAAATTGACGCAGCATCCAACAATGGTGTGGAAAATATAAGAGAGCTGCGGGAAAGCGTCAAATATCCTCCGGCAGTAGGGCGCAAAAAGGTCTATATTGTAGATGAAGTGCACATGCTTTCTACAGGAGCCTTTAATGCACTTTTAAAAACACTAGAAGAGCCGCCGGAAAACGTCATGTTCATTCTGGCAACAACAGAGCCTCAGAAACTTCCGGCAACGATTTTATCCAGGTGCATGCGGCTGGATTTTAAGAGAGTGCCCGAAGAAACCCTTGCCAAAGGGATGGCGGATATTTGTCAGCAAAAAGGAATCGAAGTTTCCCAAGGAGCCCTGCGTTTGATTGCTGCAAACGCAGACGGGTCCGTGAGGGATGGGCTCAGTATTTTGGATCAGTGCATTTCCGGAGGACAGCGCAATGTTGAGCGCAGCGATGTGCTGGAATTTCTGGGAACTGCAGGAGAAGAAGTCTTTCTGGATTTGACAGATAAAATTTCTCTGCAGCAGCCTTCCGAGGCCCTTTTGACTCTGGAACACATCCTGGCAGACGGAAAAGATGTGCGTCAGTTTATGAAGGACTGGCTGTCTCATTACCGTAACCTGCTCATAACAAAGTTCATTAAAAATCCAGAGGATATGCTCAATTTGTCTCCTGAAAATGTAGAGAGAATCAGAAGGCAGAGCGATATTTTGGATTTAGCTGATATTAACAATGCCATTATTGAGCTTTCAAGAACCATGTCTGAGGCCAAATGGTCCACCCAGCCCAGGATCCTCCTGGAGCTATGCATGGTGAAAATGGCTACCGGACTTATGGATCCGGCCAGCGTCCCTGTTCGTGCCAGCGCGCCGCGGCCTGTGAAAAACACTGCCGCACCTTTAAAAACAGAAATAGCGTCATCAGAAAAAAAGTCAGAACCCGAGACAGACACTGAGGCAGGGCCAATGCCGGAAAAAAGTTTTGACTACGATACACTTTGGCATGCGATCTTTGAAGAGGCGGAGGCCTCCCGGGGAAGTTTTAACTTGATTCGCAGCGGCACAAAGTTGATAGAAATTACAGAGGACTATTTTTCCTTAACTGCCTCTAACGCTGCAGTGGCAGGTTATGTAGAAAATAACAAACAGGTTTTGGAAGACCTGATGGAAAAACACACAGGAAAGCGCCGCGGACTCAGATGCGGTACGGAAGATGATGGACATAGCTGCGGCAGTGCCGGTCATACAGAAAAGTTAGCACGGGCGGCAGAGAATAAGCTTGGTTTAAATATTGAAGTTGAATAAAGGAGATCGTCATGGGAAAAGGAATGAGAGCCGGCAAGAAACCTAAGGCTGGCGGTATGGGAAATATGCAAAAGCAAATGCAGCAGATGCAGGCTATGCAGAGAAAAATGGATGAGCTGCAAAATGAGATTGACCAGATGGAAACCACGGCCACCTCTGGGGGAGGAGCCGTAACAGTCGTTGTAACTGGTAAAAAAGAAATAAAAAATATTGAGATAAAGCCGGAAGTGGTAGACCCGGATGACATTGAGATGCTGCAGGATCTCATTATGGTAGCTGCCAACGAGGCCCTGCGTCAGATGGAAGAAATTTCACAAAATGAGATGAACAAACTGACCGGCAGCTTGGGAATACCAGGGCTGTAAACGATGAAGTACTATGCGAAACCGCTGAGCAAGCTGATTACAGAGCTTTCCAGACTGCCTGGAATCGGCGGAAAGACGGCTCAGAGGCTGGCGTTTCATATCCTTTCCATGGGAGAAAAGGAAGCCTTAGCCCTGTCAGATGCCATTGTTGACGCCAAGCATAATATGAAATACTGTTCTGTATGCGGCAATCTGACAGATACAGACCCCTGTGCTATTTGCTCTGATCCTGCCCGGGACAAAAGCGTGATTTGTGTAGTGGAAACACCCAAAGACGTTGTGGCCATGGAACGGATTAAGGAATACGAAGGGCTTTATCATGTCCTGCATGGGGCTATTTCGCCCATGGAGGGAGTGGGTCCGGAAGACATTAACTTGAAGCAGCTGATCATCAGATTGCAGCAGGAAGATGTCCAAGAAGTGATTTTAGCCACAAACCCCAATATAGAAGGGGAAGCCACGGCCATGTATATCGCTCGTCTTATAAAGCCGTCAGGCATTAAAGTGTCCAGAATTGCCCACGGTATCCCGGTAGGCGGTGATTTGGAATATGCAGATGAAGTGACCCTGTTAAAAGCAGTGGAAGGCCGCAGAGAATTATAAGATCGTTTGTTTAAGAGACTTGTTCCTAAGGAACAGGTTTTTTTTATGTTTGTCCCGCATAGCCTGTAACATGGCAAGTGAAGAAAAAAGAAGGAGGGTATTATGAGCTTTGGATTAGAAGCCGGAATTTTTGTGGCCTATGCAGCGGGCCTTTTTTTGATATATGTGTTGGGTAAATTGTTGATTGTCCCCCTCAAATGGGCGGGGCGTCTATTGATCAATAGCATCCTTGGCGGTCTTGCTGTTATTGTAATTAATCTCATAGGAGGATACTGGGGAATTTTCCTGCCCTTAAATCTGCTGACGGCTGTGATTACAGGGCTTTTGGGGATTCCGGGAGCCATATGTCTGCTGCTGTTTTTTAATCTATAATATCTTAAAAATAAGAACTCAAAAAATCATAAATGAGAAAATTCTCAGAATTATTGACATTTTGCGTCAAGTGTGAAAAAATAGATTTGTCCGGTAGAAAACTGAAAATTTAGAATTACCTTTTTCCCTTGGAAAGGAATTGTCAGTGGACGAAAACGGACTAAGCTAATCATATTTTAAATATGTGAGAAGGAGGCAAAAATGTCAGAAGAAAGAAAAGTAGTTCAGGCTTCCGAGGAGCCGCAAGAACTAAAACGAGGTATTAAAGGTTGGCAGGTAGCTTTCATTGGACTTGGAGGCGTAATCGGTTCCTGCTATTTTCTGGGCGTAGGATCTTGTATTCAGATGATGGGTCCTATTGCATTAGTAGCGTTCGCAATAGTGGGCGTTATTGTATTTGGTACCATGATCTCCTATGCGGAATTACTTGTAAATCTGCCGAGAAAAGGTTCGTTCGTTGCATACACTAACGAATTTTTAGGTTCCACAGTATCTGTGGGCATGGGCTGGTCCTTTTGGATTAACTGGTGCTGCTATGTACCTTCGGAAGCAATTGCAGTATCCAGCGTACTTTGCAGTTTGACAGGAAACCACAGTCCGATTGCATATGTGGCCTTTGCTTTAGGCGCATTAGCAGCCTTGACCATCATTAATCTGTGCGCGGTAGATATCTTTGCTAAGATCGAATCCGGGCTTGCCATTACTAAGGTTATCGTAATTATTGTATTTATTATTCTTGCGTTTGGTATTTGGGTAGGCTTATGGGGATCTCCGGGAGCAAACCTTACCGGTGTTGTAGAAGATGGATTTAAAGGCATTGGCGTAAACTTTGACAGCGGTTATGGATTTATGCATGACTTATTCCCGAATGGATTTGGTATCGTGGCCGTTTGTATGGTAGTAGTACTGGTAACTTTCCAGGGTACAGAAATCGTTGGTCTGGCAGCTGCCGAATCTCAGGATCCGGACAAATCCGTTCCAAGAGCCTGCAGAAGTGTTACATATCGTATTGTTGGACTGTATCTAGTACCGATCTTATTAGCGATTTTAGTTTACCCAACTGCAATGGGTACAGATGAGACTCCGATCTTTGCTGATATTTTAAACTCATACGGACTTAATGTATTCGGCTTTATCATGAGTGCCATCGTTCTAGTTGCCGCATTCAGCTGTGCTAATACAGGGTTCTATGGAACAGTAAGATGTATGTACGGTCTTTCCGTTGAAGGCCTTGCTCCAAAGTTCCTTTCAAAGCTGAGCAAAGATGCAAGCCCGAGAAACGCTGTATTGCTTACATTAGGTGTTATGTGGATTGTTCTGATTATCGGACTGGTGTCCGAATTAACAGGAGCCCTTTCTAACTTATATGGACAGTTACTGTCATTGTCAGGATTTACAGGAACATTAGCCTGGGTTGGAATTATTGCTTCACAAAAGAGATTCAGAGTAAGGCTAAAGCAGCACGGATATGAACCGGACAGCATGCTGAAGGCGAAAGTTTCATCGGCATTGTCATGGGTTCCATGGTTTGCTATTGTATGCCAGTTGGCATCTCTGCTGATGCTCGCTTTTGGAGATTATCTGGATCCAGAAGGAAATGGAGCAGGAAATATCGTAACATTCTGCATTGGCGCCAGTGCAGTTGTTATCCCAATGATCGTATATAAGATTGTTAGTGCTACAGGAAAGACAAGGACGATCAATTCACTGGGAAGCGATGAAAAAACCTTTGACGAAATGTATCCTGATCTTACGAAATAACGGGCAGTTATTGACAAGGGCGTAAGAGAATGGTGACAAATATGACATTAAAAGAGAACAACATTGTTGTTCTCTTTTAATTTGTCAAAATTAATTGATAATTCAAACAAAACGTGTATAATGAATATTGCAATACAATAACATAAAGAATAATTAAAGGAGGTAATGACATGAGTAAGCAGGAAAAAGCTGTAGTTGCTGAAGTGGGAAATCATGGGCTGAAAAAACATGATATCAAAGTATCTACAGTTGTATTTATGATTTTCTGCCTTGTGGCTGCAGGATGTTATTGCATCGAAGAAA
>CAUEYG010000135.1 GCA_959021945.1 uncultured Eubacteriales bacterium
GCACCATCAGCTCAAACATATCAAACCCTTCCTGAGCATAAGCTGCCGCCGGGTCCTGCTGGCCCAGCGCCCGGAGCCCGATTCCGCTCTTCAGCTGGTCCATGGCATCAATATGATCCATCCATTTGTTATCCACAACTCGAATCAAGATCATTCTCTCGATTTCACGCATTTTATCCAAGCCGATCTCTGCCTCTTTGGCCTGATATAATTCTTCAAAGGTATCATAGACCTTTTGTTTCAAATTATCAGGGTTCAGATCCAGCATTTCATCCTGAGTGTACTGCAAAGGCTGAAAATCAGGGGAAAGCTTCTTTAATCCTTCATTAAGGGTATCAAAATCCCACTCTTCTGCAAAACGAGAAGCAACCGTAATTGGGTCCAGTACCTCGTCAATCAGCTCATGGGTCATGCTGGTTATGTCTTCTCTCAGATCTTCTCCAAAGAGAACCTTTTTACGTTCTCCATAAATAATTTCACGCTGCTTGTTCATAACATTATCATACTGCAGCACGTATTTACGAATGGAAAAGTTGCGGCCTTCCACTTTTTTCTGTGCACCCTCAATGGAGCGAGTAATCATGCCGGATTCAATCGGTTCATCTTCACCTACACCCAATCGTTTTACTACGTTCTGCATTTTTTCGCCGCCAAAGAGACGCATCAGCTCGTCTTCCAAGGAAATACAGAATTGAGTGCGGCCAGGGTCGCCTTGCCGTCCTGAACGGCCTCGCAGCTGGTTATCAATTCTTCGGGATTCATGCCTTTCTGTACCGATAATACAAAGACCTCCCAGCTCCCTTACTTTTTCCTGTTCCTCTCTTCGCTCTTCTTTATATTTTTCATGCAGCCTGTTAAAATCCTCTCTGGCCTTTAACATATCCGGGTCATCGGTCTGCACAAATCCTGTGGCAAAAGCAATGGTTTCAGCATCATAACCCATCTGGCGCATTTCCCGCTTTGCCTCGAATTCCGGATTTCCTCCCAGTATAATATCCGTACCACGGCCTGCCATATTAGTTGCAATAGTAATGGTATTCAGTCTGCCGGCCTCAGCAATGATTTCCGCCTCTTTTTCATGGTGCTTGGCATTGAGCACATTGAAGTTTTTAATGCCACGCTTTTTCAGGCTGTTTGCAATAATCTCTGATTTTTCAATGGAAACAGTACCTACCAAAACAGGCTGACCCGTTTCATGGGCCTCTACCACTTTGTCTACAATGGAGTTATATTTTCCCCGCTCTGTGCTGTAAACAGCATCCTGCTGGTCGTCTCTGACAATAGGCATATTAGTAGGCACTACCACAACGTCCATATTATAGATGTCACGGAACTCATTTTCCTCTGTCTTGGCCGTACCTGTCATACCTGCCAGCTTTTGATACATGCGGAAATAGTTCTGCAGGGTAATGGTTGCCAATGTCTTGGATTCCGACCTTACCAGAACACCTTCTTTTGCCTCAATGGCCTGGTGCAGTCCATCGCTGTAGCGCCGGCCAAACATCAGACGGCCTGTGAACTCATCGACAATAACAATTTCACCGTCCTTTATAATATAGTCCACGTCTTTTTTCATCAAATTGCGAGCCTTCAGGGCCTGGAGCACATGATGATTGATTTCCATGTTTTCCGGATCCGAAAAGTTTTCAACATCAAAAAATCCCTCACATTTACTGACCCCCTCTTCTGTAAGGGAAACCTGCTTATCCTTTTCTTCAATGGTAAAGTCCGTGTTCACTTCCAGACCTTTTACAAAGCGGTCTGCTGTTTTATACATATCCGTAGATTTTCCGCCCTGCCCGGATATGATCAGGGGAGTCCTGGCCTCGTCAATGAGGATAGAGTCCACCTCATCCACAATGGCAAAATTAAGATCTCTCTGCATCATATCTTCTTTGTAAAGGACCATATTGTCTCTCAGATAGTCAAATCCGTACTCATTGTTTGTTCCATAAGTAATATCTGCATCGTAGGCAGCTTTTCGTTCCTCTTCGCTGATGCCGTGAACAACGCATCCTACCGTCAGTCCCAGGAACGTATACAGTTTTCCCATCCATTCCATATCTCGTTTTGCCAAATAGTCATTGACCGTAACAACATGGACGCCTTTTCCTTCCAGCGCGTTAAGATATACCGGCAAAGTGGCCACCAGGGTTTTTCCTTCTCCTGTTTTCATTTCAGCAATACGCCCCTGATGCAGGACAATGCCTCCGATCAGCTGTACGCGAAAATGCTTCATCCCTAAACTTCTCACAGCGCCTTCCCGACATACGGCGAAAGCTTCCGGCAAAATCTGGTCCAGAGTTTCTCCCTTTTTTAGCCGCTCTTTAAATTCTGCGGTTTTCTCCCTCAGCTCTTCATCTGACAGCCCTTGCATCTGCTCATCGTAAGCTTCTACTTTATCGGCAATTTTAGCAACCTTTTTGACCTCTTTTTTGTTCAGGTCGCCAAAAACTTTTTCCATTAAGCTCATATTAATTCCCCTTTCTTCTCTTCCTCAAGTTTTACTTCCTCTACTACAAGATTTATTTCCAAAGCCCTGCGGTCGTCTGCTTTTGTCACTCTGACTTTCAGCAGTTTGTCTTCAATCTGCTGCTGGAATGTATCGTTTTTTTCCGGCAGCTTTTCCAGGTTGAGCACAACCCAACCGTTTACCGTCTGAGCATCCATTTCCTCTTCAATATCAAAATAGTCCAGTACTTTGGCAATATTGGGGTTGCATTTCACACGATAGCTGCCATTTTGCAGGGGTATGATTTCCTGGGACATAACAGCATCGTGTTCATCGTAAATCTCCCCTACCAGCTCTTCAATAATATCTTCCATTGTAACCAGACCTTCTGTGCCTCCGTATTCATCAATGACAATGGCCAGGTGCGTTTTCATCTGCTGCATTTTTTTCAAAAGAGAAGAGACTTTTATGGCTCCTGCTACAAAGACCACAGGCATCACATAATCGGCAATATTCTTGTTTGTGCCTACAATATAGTTATGAAAGTCTTTTTGATTGAGTACTCCCATAATTTTATCAATATCATCTTCATATACGGGAAGTCTTGAAAATCCGGTCTTCTTAAACATCCTGGCCACTTCTTCCTTAGAAGCTTCCACATCAATGGCTTTCATGTCAACCCTTGGAGTCAACACATCCCAGGCTTCCAGGTCATTAAATTCAATGGCGTTTTGAATCAGCTCGCTCTGCTCATTATCAATGCCTCCTATGGTTTCCGCCTCTTCCACCATAGTCAGAAGCTCGTCCTCTGTAATGGTTCTGTCAGTTCCCAGCTTGAACATACGGGCCAGGAATTCTTTCCATTTTGTAAAAAGAAAGCTGATGGGGCTCAATAGAATCATTAGGAAATTTATGATGGGAGCAGAGAACATGGAAAAGCGTTCCGGAGCCTCCTTGGCAATGCTCTTGGGTGATATTTCTCCAAAGATAAGGACTACCACTGTGATGACTACCGTAGAAACAGTAGCCCCATAGGCCCCCAGCAGTTCCACAAACAGCAGTGTGGAAATAGGCGTAGAGCTGATATTAACGATGTTGTTTCCAATCAGAATCGTGGTTAAAAGTTTGTCATAGCGTTCCTCAAGACGCAGGACCAGTCCTGCCCGTTTGTTTCCTTCGTTGGCCAGGTTCTTGACCCGAATGCGGTTTAGTGAAGTAAAGGCAGTTTCTGTAGCCGAAAAATATGCGGACAATGTGACCAAAATAAGGACTGCGATAATGTCCACAATTATGTGACTTTCCATTTTAAAAAGTTTCCTCCCAAATAAACGATATTTAAAGATATCAATACTTTAGTATAGCTCATTTCTTGAAAAATGAAAAGGGGGAGATGGAAAATTGCAGGGAAATCTCATCCTGTGTCACAGCAATCGTTGCTGCATCGTTGGGCACTCGGAGAATTGAAAGCAATGCCTGTGTGCAGCATGGCCTATTAAACAGAGAAACGGCGCAGCACTTGAGCCACGCCGTTTCTCCAAAATCCTGTCAATGATGCTGTTTTGTTGTGTTATCCCACGCGATAACTTTTTCTCTCGGATTTTTATGGTTATGTTTTAAGAAGCAAGTTTTTTTATAACTCTTTCACTTTTGTATCTAATGTAATATCCAGTTCTGCTGCATATTGGAAATAGGCATCAACCTGTTCAAAGGTCAGCATATCAGATGAGATCAGACCGGTCTGATCAAATTTATCATTAACAAACAGTTTGGTAAACAGATATCCGCCTTGTCCTGTCAAATACATTTCAGCAGTGATCCCTGCTTTTTCGTAGGATTCTACAAATCCCGGAGCACTGACGTGGGTCTCTACCAGCACGTCTTTGCCGTCCTTCTTCCCATAGGCTTCAATTACCATGCAGCCGGAGTCAGAAACCAGACCTTCCTCAATGATCTCTTTGATTTCCTCCTTAAACTTTGGAGCCGGTGGTACATGAGCTAAGACCACATCAAAAGGTGCAACTTCTACACCTTTAACAGTCTCTTTTTTATGCGACAAAAGGCCTGCTCTATACAGCGGTTTTGCAAAGTCTACACCAGCGCCTGCATATTTAAAATAGGCATTTTTTGCTCCTTTAAAGAATTTTTCTGCATTAAAGCTATAGTGAATCGGCTCGTCGTGGCAATGCTCTACAAAAGTAATTTCCTGATCCATATATTCATACTGTCTCTTGATCGGCAGATCAAATCCAGGTGTACGAACCAGTTCGCCATCAATAAATGCGTAGCCCTCTTCACTCATATCATGCAGGGCTGTTACCGGTGACCACCAGAAGGGCTGGAACCGCTTTGCTTCAACCCCTTCCCATACGATATTGTAAATCGTGTCGCAAGTATCCAAGTAGCGCATAGCGTCTCTTGTTGCTGCACAGATTAAACCAGGCGCGGAACCTGTTCCTACGACAGCAGTTCTGCCGATTTCTTTAAATTTAGGTCCATATTCGTCATATTGAATACGAATACTTTCAACCCAATCTTCATGCAGCGATGTAGTGGCCGCATAGTCCTGATAATTAGCCTTTACCTCCAGCGCAGCGTCCAGCACATTTTTGGTGCATTCGAGAGGCAGCGCATTGAGAATAAGATCTACACCCTGAGCGGCCTTTACTATGCTGTCTTTACTATGAGCATCAACCTGCATTCCTTTGGCCTTTTTCAGGATTTTCACAAGATTATCAACTGCTTTTTTATCATAATCTGCGCAAATGATTTCTGCTACGCCCGGGTCCTCATCTAATCTCTGAGCTGCTGCAGAGCCTTGCGCTCCCACACCTAATACTAAAATTTTCTTTAAAGCCATTTCTTCTACCTTACCTTTCCAGCATTTCTATGATTTCTTATAACAATATTATAGCAGTATCTTCTTATTGGCGAAACGCACTTATTGTTATCTTTTGCCTTTTTACATGCGAAAATCATTATCAATGTTTTCTGATTATTCAACCATTATCTTTTAGCAGCAAAATCTATTGTTTTTAGCCGCAAGATTTATATGATATAATCCCGGCATCAAATCTTGAGATGATAGTGTTCTAAAA
>CAUEYG010000136.1 GCA_959021945.1 uncultured Eubacteriales bacterium
ATATCTGAGACATCTGTTTAGACCATACGCTCCTTTTAATGAATTACCCTTTCATAAATATCATGATTGACAACCCCTCCTTTCGGAGTCACTTCCATATCTACAGAAAGGGTCAGCCGATCCACATCCGGATTCAGGCTGCAAATGCCATTTGACAGTTTTTTAGGGAGCATAGGCACAACCTGATCGATTAAATACACGCTGTTTCCTCTTTTTAGCGCCTCCTGGTCCAAATATCCATCTTCTGCTACATAATGGCTTACATCAGCAATATGAACCCCAAGAAGGTAGTTTCCTCCAGGGAGCATCTCTATGGAAACTGCATCGTCAAAGTCCTTGGAATCTGCCCCGTCAATGGTAATAACCGTCTTATTGCGCAGATCTCGCCTTTCCGCCAAATCCTGCTCTGTAATGCCCTGCTTGCTGACAGCCTTTGCCTCAGCGTTTGCCCTGCTTGGGAAGGTATCACGGAGTCCGTAGCTTCGTGCCAGCGCTTTAATATCGCCGCCAGCCTGTCCGTTTCGGCTGATAATTTCTGTAATTTTTCCTTCTGCACTGCTCTCCTGGTCCGGATAGCGAGTAATTTTTACAACAACCTTATCCCCTCGCTGAGCCCCGGAAAAATCTTTTTTTCGGATAAAAATATCTTCTCCCTTGTTTTTTCCATCAGGAACAACAAACCCAAAGCGTTTGCTCTTTTCAAAAGTTCCTACTACTTCTGTGGTTTTGCGCTGCAGGATCTTGATAATAATGCCTTCACGGGAGCTTCCCCACAATGCCTCAGGTATTAAATCCACTAAAACAAGATCTCCGTTCATTGCGCCGTGCATGCTGCGGGAGGAAATATAAATATCTTTTTCTCCATCTTGGGTTGTAACAAAGCCAAAGCCTTTTTTGTGCTTTGACAGTGTGCCTGCAATTTCAGGTCTTTTCCTTTTCTTTCTCATATGTATAGTTTACCATATTACTGCGCCCAATTCACTATGGAAAGCACGGATGCTTGCTTTTGCATTTTATATCCTTGGAAAACCGGCCTTATAGGAAAACCAGCGTTATTTTGCAAAAACGCTGGTTTTACCTGTCAGCCGATTTGTTATTTGGTTGTTTCTTTTGTATTATCTTTGTTTGTGTTATCTGTTGCTTTGTCTGTTGTCTTGTCAGTACCATCGACCATGTCTTCAGCGCCGTCTTTTATATCGTCGCCTAAATCTTCGGCATCATTTTTGATGTCTTCTGCTGCGTTATCTGTAGTCTGTTCTACCGTAGTTTCGCCTGCCTTATCATTGTCCGTCTTGTTGTTGTCACCGCATCCTGCAAAAGAAAATACAGATAATGCCAGCAGCATTGCTAATACGATTTTCGCTTTTTTCAATGTTTTCACTCCTCTCTTATTCTCACTAGATATTATTTGCCCTTTCAAGAAAATTTATCTATGCAAAAAATATTTTTTTTGAGAAGCACGGATTCAGCAAGCCGGATCAGCATGATTCTGCTTTCATTAAGATTGCTTTTATTTCTAAATATTCTTCTAAGCCCCAAACACCGCCTTCTCTTCCCAATCCTGATTCCTTATATCCTCCAAAGGGCAGGGAGAAATGAAAGGGTGCTCCGTTGATATGAACACCTCCTGCTTTGAGATGAGCTGCAACTTTCATGGCTTTGTCTTTTGGCCCATAAACAGCACTGTCAAGCCCGTAAGGCGTATCATTGGCTATTTCAATGGCTTCTTCCACAGTCTCATAGGTAAGAATCGATAAAACCGGCCCAAAGATCTCTTCTCTTGCCAAAGCCATATCATTTGTTACATCTGTAAAAACTGCAGGTTTAACGTAATATCCTTGACTGTTGTCCAAGGGGCATTCCCCGGCAAGGAGTCTTGCTCCATCCTTTGTTCCTCTTTGTATATATTGTTTGACCTTTTTAAAGGCTTTTTGCGAAATCAGAGGGCCAATATCCGTGTCTGGTTCTTCTGGATTTCCCACCTTGTATTTTTGAGCCTCTGCTATGAGAAGCTGTTCCATTTGTTCCTTGCAGGTGCTGGGCACTAAGATTCTGGTAAATGCACAGCAGGTCTGACCTGTATTTAAAAAGGCAGATGCTGCAGCGTCTGCGGCAGCAGTTTCCAAATCAGCGCCTTCTAAAACAATCAGCGGCGATTTCCCTCCTAGCTCTAAAGCAATTTTTTTCACAGTAGAAAGAGCCAGCTTCCCTACTTCCTTTCCAGCCTGCGTGGAGCCGGTAAAGGTCACCATATCAATATCCGGATGCAGAGCTATGTGGTTTCCTACTTCTCCACCTGCACCTGTTACCACATTAAAAACGCCTGCCGGAAGCCCTGCTTCTGCAAAGACATCTGCCAACATGCAGGCGCAAAATGGGGCTTGCTGGCTCGGTTTTAAGACAACACAATTCCCTGCTGCAATTGCTGGAAAAACTTTCAGTGTAATCTGCTCAAGGGGATAATTCCATGGGGTGAGCGCCCCTACTACGCCAATCGGCTCCCGCCTTACAAGTCCGCCTCTCTGCTGCGTCTCGTAGGAATAAGTTTCTGCCATATCTGCAAAATACCCGGCTTCTTTTATGGATGATTTTATTTGCCAGTGTTCCACATGTTTTGCAGGCATTCCCAGCTCTTTTGTAATAACTGCAGCAAAGTCCTTTTTTCGTTTTTCCAGGGCCTGTCCCACTTTCCTTAAAATCTGGGATCGTTTTTCTACAGGTGTATTTGCCCAGTGTGGAAACGCTTTTCTCGCAGCAGCCACTGCCCGATCTACGTCCTCTTTTGTTCCTCTGGATACAGTGCCGATCAGCTGCTGCGTTGCCGGATTTTCCACTGGGATCCGCTCCTGGCCTGTACTGTCAACCCACTGGCCTCCTATAAACAGACCGTATTCCATATTGTCCTCCTCCTTATACTTTTTTCTTATTTTGCCCTAATGCCAGGGTTCTATCCTTTTTTACCGCAAATTAGCAGTCTATTGAATCTGATAGCTTACTGTCTTTACTATGTTTTGTAGGACTTTTACTTAAATTGGAAAAAGTATCATTGATATGATATTACCATAAAATGGTAATATCATATCAAGGCAGTCGGGAGGACGTGTTGCCACCTGCTCCGATCCGATCGGAAGGAGGTGGCGCCTATGGTTACATATACGGATTTATTCCAGTTTGTGATAATGCTCTGTGCAGTTACAACGCTGGCGTTGTATGCCCATAAAAAATAGCCGTCCTGCTTTGACCGAGTAGACAGCTATTTTTTAGTTATTACTCTGCCGGAGCGGGTGAGCTGCATTCACCTTCCGGCTGTCTTGTTAAGTATATTATAACAAAAATACCAAATATGTCAAACAAAAGACCTGCGCCAACCGGTATATCCAAATTCCAACACCTATATGAAAAGGGACCCACAACTCGCATTGCAGGTCCCCATTTTAATATGATGAAAATTACTGATTTACAGTTTTACAGTTTAAAATCAGCTTTTGTAGCAGCCAGAGCTTCGTCCAGTGCAGCCAGAACTTTATCAATTGTTTCCATGCTCTGAGTTGCAGGTGGTTCGATTCTTACTGTCTTGGCATTTACTAATGTACCAGCTACCATGATCTTTCTTTCGAACAGGTGCTTTGTTACATTGTATCCAACTTCTGCTTCTGGGAATTCCATACAGATCAGCATACCAGCTCCTCTGAAGTCTTTCAGAACTGTTGGATATTTGTCCTGTAATTTTTTCAGGCCAGCCAGGTAGTAGTCACCCTTTTCTTTTGCCTGTCCTGGAATATCGTATTTCAGCATGTACTTGATTGTGGAAATAAATGCTGCGCAAGCCAGAGGGTTACCGCCGAATGTAGGGGAGCCCAGAATCCATGGATTGTCAAACATCTTTCCTTCTGTGCCAGTACCAACTCCGGATTTTTCATAAGTCCAAGGTCTAGCAATGATACCAGTAATAGGAACTACACCACCGGAAGAAGCTTTACCGAATGTCATGATATCCGGAGTAACGTCTTCTGTTTCACATCTCCACATTGTACCAGTACGTCCAAGACCAGTCTGGATTTCGTCAAAGATCAGAGCTACGCCATACTGATCAGCGATTTCTCTTAATCTCTTCAGGTAGCCTTTTGGAGGGATGATAACGCCAGCTTCACCCTGAACAGGTTCAACGATGATTGCTGCAACCTTTTCGCCTACTGCCTGCAGGTTCTTGATTGCTGTTTCTGTAGCATCTGCATTACCGTATTCAACGTGCTGTACCTGCTGGATCATTGGGATGTAGTCTTCTCTGTAAGCGCCTTTACCGCCCATGGAGATAGCACCCATAGATTTTCCGTGGAATGCTCCAACTGTGGATATGTACCATCTTCCGCCAGTAGCCAGTCTTGCCAGCTTCAGAGCCATTTCTACTGCTTCTGCACCGCCGTTTGTGAAGAAGGAGTACTGCAGATCTCCAGGAGTAATCATTGCCAGCAGCTTAGCCAGGTAACCTCTCAGCGGGTCTACTAATTCCTGGGAGTGCAGAGAGAATCTATCTAACTGAGCACGTACAGTCTTTTTGATTTCCTGGTTGTTGTGTCCGCAAATGAAGATACCGAATCCGCCTAAGCAGTCAATAAATTCTGTTCCGTTCAGATCTCTGAATACGTCATCCTGGTCTTCCCATTCTACAAACGCGGAGTCAGTAGATACAGATTTTCTGTATTCCAGCCATCCTGGGTTGTAGTTTTCGTTAAAGTTTGCAATTGATTCATCATGAATGGCTTTTTTGTCAGCATCTGTCAGCGCATCCTTTTCAATGTAATCAACAACGCGAGTTGCTAATTCTAAAGCTTTTGCTTTGTTTGTTTCAGTCATTATATTGACCCTCCCTTTTCTTTCTTTTTGCTATCCAATTTGAGTCGATAGCAGAAGTATAACTTTTTCATCACTATATATATACAAATCTCATGCCAAAGTCTTCACAGAATTATTATCACAATGGAAATATTCTGATAAATGCACTTATTCCAATGGTTTTACAGCCTTTCTTTTTTTTTAATTTTTTTCTCATTCGTCAGATATCCTCTTTTTTCTTGCCTATTTTTTGTTTCAAGTCTAATAATTATTCTCATTTTTAAGATAATGGAGCTAAATTCTTTCTTTTTTCTTAAAGCATTCTCTTCATATGGACAAGCGTTCTCTTTCTATTGTACAATAAAGCAATCGTTTTTTTGCACAGCTAATTATATAGGATGATAATCATGGAATATTTTAAAAATTTTGTTTTTGGTGCTCTCATCGGTATTGCTAATGCAATTCCCGGGGTCAGTGGAGGTACAATGGCTGTTATACTCAATATATATGACCAAATTTTATATGCAGTCAGTTTAAAAAACCTAAAAAAGCATTTATGTTTTCTGATTCCTTTGGCTCTGGGTGCAGTGACTGGAATCTTTGTCCTCAGTAACATAATCGTCTCACTGATGGATTCTCATGCTATGCTGCTAAATTTTTGTTTTATTGGCCTGGTCTTGGGAAGCATTCCTTCGATTTATAAGAAGGCAAG
>CAUEYG010000137.1 GCA_959021945.1 uncultured Eubacteriales bacterium
TTTTAATGATGGTTACTGTTATGTGCATAAAGAAATTACAAAAGAAGATGTGCTGGCTGCAAAAGAAAAATGGCCGGATGCAGAAGTTCTGGCCCATCCGGAGTGCACAATGGCAGTGCTGGAAGAAGCTGATTATATTGGGAGCACCTCTGGTATTATCGCAAGAGCAGGAGAAAGTCAGGCCCAAGAATTTATCATCTGTACAGAAACCGGCGTTTTTTATGAACTGCAAAAAAACAATCCGGGGAAAAAATTTCACCCTGCCAGAGAAAATCAAATTTGCTCAGGGATGAAACAGATTACCCTGGAAAAAGTGCTGCACACCCTTGAAACAATGGATGCTCCGGTTGAAATGGATGAGACAGCCCGCCAAGAGGCCCAGAGACCTTTGACACAGATGCTGCAGCTGGCAAAATAACGAAAAAGGGTGATATCAATGAATACAAAATATGATGTGATCATAGTAGGTACCGGCGCTTCCGGGATGTTTGCTGCTTTAAGCCTCCCTGAATCCTTAAAAGTGCTGATGATTACAAAAGATAAAGTAGAAAACAGCAACTCCTACCTGGCCCAGGGAGGGATTTGTACCTTAAAAGAAGACAGGGATTTTGAATCCTTCTTTGAAGATACCCTTCGGGCAGGAAGATACGAAAACAACAGGGATTCTGTACGGTGTATGATTGAAGGCGCTCCTCAGGTGAACCGCAGACTGCTTTCCTATGGCGTACAGTTTGACCGGACAGAAAGCGGAGCTTTTGACTATACAAGAGAAGGGGCCCACAGTTCCTACCGCATCCTGCACCATAAGGACGTTACAGGAAAAGAAATTACCAGCAAGCTGATTGCTGCCGCTAAAAAGCGTCAAAATATTGAGATTCAAGAAGATACGCTGATGATGGATTTGGTAATGGAGCAGAGCCGCTGCACAGGAATCATAATAAAAGACCCAGAGGGCCACATCAGACAGGTAGTGGCCAAAGCTGTGATTCTGGCAACAGGCGGGATGGGCGGCCTCTTCGAACATTCTACCAACTTTCGCCATATTACAGGAGACAGCTTTGCTCTTGCAGCAAAGCATGGGATCAAACTGCGGAATCTCAATTATATCCAGATTCATCCCACGGTTCTCTATTCTCAAAAACCGGGGAGAGGATTTCTTATCTCCGAGTCAGTGCGAGGAGAGGGAGCCATATTGCTAAACAGCAAAGGAGAGCGCTTTGTAGACGAACTGCTCCCAAGGGATGTGGTTTCAGCAGCCATTCAAGAAGAAATGAGAAAGACCCGGAGTCAATGCGTCTATCTGTCTCTTGAAGGGAAGCCGGAAGATTGGATTCGCAGCAGATTTCCGAATATCTATCAGAAATGTTTGGAAGAAGGATATGATCTGTGCAAAGAACCGATTCCTATTACCCCAGCGCAGCATTACCTAATGGGTGGAATTGAAACCAATACATATGGTGAGACTTCAGCAGGACATCTCTACGCAGTAGGTGAAACAGGATGCAATGGGGTCCATGGAGCAAACCGGCTGGCCAGCAATTCTCTCTTAGAAGGCTTGGTGTTTGCGGAAAGGGCTGCTGCCAAAATTCAAGAATCCATAGGGAACATTTCCTATGGAAAAAAACAGTTGAACCTGCAGGTTTATGAGGATGAAAACGCCTGGAAGGCAGAAAATCGAAAGTTGATTATGAACGAGATAAAGAGAAGGGATGAAAAATTTTATGATCAATGGTGTCACCATAAAAGCTAATATTGACCAATATATAACCAGTGCGCTCAAAGAAGACATTACCAGCGAGGATGTTACAACGAATGCAGTATTGCCAGAAGGGAAAAACGGAATCGCAGAGCTGATCTGCAAACAGGATGGGATTATCTGCGGACTGGAAGTGTTCCAGAGAGTGTTTCACTTATTAGACGAAAAAACCTTTTTTAAAACAGAATTCCAAGACGGAGACCCTGTAAAAAAGGGAGATCTGATCGGAATTATTGCAGGCGATATGCGGGTTATTCTTTCCGGTGAACGGACTGCCCTTAATTTCCTGCAGCGCATGAGCGGCATTGCCACTTTTACCCATGAAATGGCAGCAGAATTGGAAGGCAGCAAAACAAAGCTGCTTGATACAAGAAAGACGACGCCCAACATGCGCATCTTTGAAAAATATGCAGTAAAAGTAGGCGGAGCACAAAATCACAGGTATAACTTGTCCGATGGAATTCTGCTAAAGGATAATCACATCAGCGCAGCAGGAGGTGTAGCAAAAGCTGTAAAAATGGCCAAGGAATATGCTCCCTTTGTACGAAAGGTAGAAGTCGAAGTGGAGACCTTGGAGCAGCTTGAAGAAGCCCTTGCTGCGGGAGCAGATATTATCATGCTGGATAATATGGACAATGAAACTATGGGAAAGGCTGTGGAACAGACAAAGGGAAGGGCTGAACTGGAATGCTCAGGAAATGTAACAAAGGAACGGCTTAGAGAAATTGCGGACCTGGGAGTTGATTACATTTCTGCCGGAGCATTGACCTACAGCGCTCCTATCATGGATCTTTCCCTGAAAAATCTGATGCCCACAAAATAAGCCACACTTTTTTTCGAGTATGTTATAATCTTTTTAGAGATAATAAAGGAAAAAAGGAGGAGTAAAAAATGATTTATGTACATTTAGCAGATGGCTTTGAAGAAATCGAAGCTATGACCATTGTGGATCTTTTGAGGAGAGCTCAGTTGGAAGTAAAGACAGTATCCATTGCAGCAGATAAGCGGGTGGTGGGAGCGCATGGCGTGGCCATTGAAGCAGACCTGCTTTATGAGAACGCAAACTATGAAACATGTGAGATGATCGTGTTGCCGGGAGGTATGCCGGGAGCAGAAAACCTGGGCAACCATGAAGGGCTGACAAACCATATCCGCTGCTTTGCAGAAAACAAGAAATATATTGCAGCAATCTGTGCTGCTCCAATGGTCTTTGGCGCTCAAGGCGTTTTGGAGGGCAGAGAAGCTGTTATTTATCCTGGAATGGAAGACAGGCTAAAGGGAGCAAAGGTCAGAAAAGAACCAGTAGTCGTTGACGGCAATATTATTACTTCCCAAGGCCCGGCCACAGCTATGCCTTTTGCCCTGACCCTGGTGGGGCTTTTAAAAGGCGCTGATGCTCGTACTCAGCTGGAATCGGATTTGTTATGGAACCAAAAGTAGACTTTCATATCCACACCTGGTTTTCTGACGGCTCCATATCGCCCTCAGAAATTGTAAAGCAGGCCAAAGACTGCGGCTGCCGGGAAATTGCCATTACAGATCATGATGGTACTGACGGTGTCAAAGAAGCCATGGAAGCGGGAGAAAAAGCAGGGCTGAAAGTGGTGCCTGGAATCGAGCTGGCCACAGAAACAAGCAGGGGCACAGGACTTCATATTTTAGGCTATTATATTGATATTGAAAATAAACAGCTAAAAGACGTGCTGGAAGACCTTCGCGAAAAGAGAGAGCAGCGCAATAAAAAACTGCTGGCTCTACTGGAAGAGATGGGCTATCCCCTGACACAAAAAGACTTGACCCTGCGTCCCGGACAAAACTTTATCGGAAAACCTGTTATTGCCAGAGCCATGGTGAAAAAAGGATATATCCAAGAGCCAAAGGAGGCTTTTGCAAAGGGAAAGCTGCTGGAATCGCCGGAAGCAAAAAAGATAAAAAAAGAAAAGTTAAAAACCACCCAGGCCATTGCTGTGATCAAAGAGGCAGGAGGTATTGCAGTGCTGGCCCATCCCATTCAGATAAGGGGATTTGGCATACCGGGAGAAGACGCATTTTATGAAAAAGTAGATGATCTGGTAGGAAGGCTAAAGCAGGAAGGTTTAGAAGGCTTAGAATGCTATCACCGGGATCACAGCCCAAAGCAGGCCCGCAGGTTTGTGAAAATCGCAGAAAAATACCAGCTTCGTATTACAAGAGGTTCGGATTTTCATGGAACCGTTTTCCGCCCTCTTTAAGAGCTTTTTAAACAGTTTTGAAGGATAGATTTTGCCTTTGAAAAAACCACAGGTATAGAATTGGGACAAACTGGGAATCATAAAGATCGCACGCCAAGATTTTTTCAGCGCACCATGTGAACCGAAAAAATCAGGCGCAAGAACAAAACCCCAAACGGGGCAAGATAAAAGGAAGCGATATTATGAAAGAACGACCCAGCAGAAGCTTTCGGCTTCTGAGAAAAAAACGAAAGGCTGCTGCAGGAATTGCCGCCCTCTTACTTGGCGCAGTATCCATTGCAGCCGGAACTGCCATAGTACCGTCAGACTTTGAAGTACCTGTGCTGTTAGCAAATGGAGAAGTGATCACACCACCCTGGTACATTACTGCCAACGGGAAACAAGTAGCCCTGGTAGACAGTAAAGAAGATGCCAGAGACGTTGTAAAAGAAGTAGCAGACCATTACAAGAATGATGAAACAGTAAACATCGAAATAGAAGAGCAGACTTCCACAAAGGAAATGGAACTGGAAAACGGAGATGAAAAGCCGGAGATCCTGTCTGTGGAAGAAGCTGTTGCTGAGATCGCCTCAAAGCAAGAGCTGACTGTGAAAACTACAGAAGTAGTTACAGAAAAAGAACCCGTAAATTTTGAAAAGGTCACGGAGAAAACAGATGACCTTTACGTGGGCCAGACAAAAGTGAAGACAAAAGGCCAAAAAGGGCTGAAAGAAGTTACAAAAAGGTGACAAAAGAAAACGGAAAGACAGTCAAAGAGTCGGTTGTAACAGAAAAAGTGATTCAGGAGCCGGAGGATCAGGTTACTCTTACCGGAACAAAAGAAAATCCTGAAACCATTTCTGCATCAACTCAGACTGTTGCTGAGAACAAAGGAACAGGCCAATTGGCAGCTCCCGTTTCCAGCTTAAATGTGACCTCACAATTTGGACCCAGATGGGGCAGGACCCATTTAGGCGTTGACCTGGCCATGCCAACAGGCTCTGTCATTTCTGCAGCAGATGGTGGAACGGTTATTTTCGCCGGATATTCCGGCAGCTATGGAAACCTGGTAAAGGTGGACCATGGCAATGGAATCGTAACGTATTACGCTCACTGCAGCGTTCTTTGCACAAGCCAAGGCCAGACTGTGGAAAAAGGACAAAAGATTGCAGAAGTAGGGTCCACCGGCAACTCTACAGGTCCGCACCTTCATTTTGAAGTCCGTGTAAACGGGCAGAATGTCAACCCTATGGGCTATCTTTAAAGCTTTCACTTAAAGGATGACAAATTGAATCGTCCGTTGTATAATATAAGGCAGGTATGCGTACCTGTCTTATATTCATTTACAGAAAGAAGGATGAGAGAAGGGGTTAGATGGCATTTTTTAAAGCAATCAGAGAAGACATACAGACTGTATTAAAAAAAGACCCGGCCGCAAGAAACGGCTTTGAGGTCCTTTTATGTTATCCGGGAGTATGGGCTCTTATCTGGCATAAACCGGTCCACTGGTGCTACAATCATCATATGAAACTCCTGGCCAGAATCATATCCCAGTGGACAAGATGGTTTACTGG
>CAUEYG010000138.1 GCA_959021945.1 uncultured Eubacteriales bacterium
CTTCAACAAACCGGATAAATGCTGTTGTTGCCTTTGAAAACACCTGACTATCCTTCCAAACCATATATGACCCCAACTCCAGTCTGGGGTCAAAGGGGATAAACACCAAATCTTCGTAAATATACCCTGGCTTTGCGCACACTGCTGCATTTTCATCTTTCCTCACCATGGCTGCAGCATTGGTGAGAAGATTATAATGTATCATTGGAATCATCATCTGTGCATACTCCCGGCACCAACTGGCCAGCTCCTTGTGCATGGTCTCATTTGCAGTCGTAATCAAAGGAGTGCCGAGCAGTGTTGCATTTCGCATCACACGGTTTTCTGCCAGTTTACTATCTTTATGGACAAGAACTCCCCATACGTCCTTTCTGGACATTCGCATATAGCGATACTGTTCTACATCCACAGGCTCCGCCAACAGTCCCAGATCGGCCAACCCCCGTTCCAGCCAGTCTCTAATCTCAATATTGTTGGCACTGCGTATTTCAAAGCTGACCATTGGATGCTGTTTCCGAAAATCCGAAATCCATTCTGACAGTTCATGAATACTCTGCGTTTCACTGCATCCTATCGAAATCTCCCCTGTCAGTTCCTCGTCTGTCTGACGCACTTCATCCCTGACTTTCTCAGAAAGATTCATCATCTCCTGCGCTCTCCTACGGAACACCATTCCTGCGTCAGTCAGGGTAATATTATTCTTCCCTCTGATAAAAAGAGTCGCTCCCAGTTCTTCTTCCAACTGCATCAGTTGGCGCGATAAGGTTGGCTGTGTGATATGGATTCGGTTCGCTGCCCTGGTAATGTTGCCCTCATTCGCTACAATCAAAAAATAATTTACTATCTTTAAATCCACACACTCTACCCCCCATCAGTTTAAATTATTGTGTACGCTGTCACTCACAAAAAATTCAAGGCTGCCGGCCATGTAAGTTTCTCATGTAGGCAGCCTCCGCAGCCCCTAGGCGAGGACCAGCTGACGAAATTTCCTTCGCCCTTTCCTCCGGCGATGTAAGTTTCTTATGTAGGCAGCCTCCGCAGCCCCTAGGCGAGGACCAGCTGACGGAACTTCCTCCGCCCTTTCTTCCGGCCATGTAAGTTTCTTATGCAGGCAGCCTCCGCAGCCCCCTGGGCGAGGACCAGCTGCCGAAATTTCCTTCGCCCTTTCTTCCTGGCGATGTAAGTTTCTTATGTAGGCAGCCTCCGCAGCCCCTAGGCGAGGACTAGCTGCCGGAATAAAAACTTACATCGCCCTATATTCCAACCTGACCCCATTCTGTTTCTGATTAATGGCAATGAGAAATGCTGTAGCAGTATCCATACAGGTCATCACTGGAAGCCCCCGCTCAATAGCCTTGCGCCTGATAGGAAATGTATCACTTTCCGGCCTGTTAGCAACCTTTGGCGTGTTGATAACCATTTTAATTTCTTCCCCGATCATCTCTTTGGCCTTTTCAAATGAAATCACTTCCGCCGCAATGCCAGCCTTATGCATAAATGCGCCTGTTCCTTCTGAAGCATACAGCTTAAAGCCCGCCTGTTCATACCGCTTCAATGTCTTAGCTGTTGCAGTATTTTTGTCAGGATCACGCAGAGTCACAAAGATATTTCCCTCTGTTGGAATTTTAGTATTAGCTGCCAAGAACCCTTTATAAATGGCTTTGCTCAAATCTTTGTCAATGCCCAGCACTTCACCTGTTGATTTCATTTCAGGTCCCAGAGCCATGTCCATATTCGTCAACTTGGCATTAGAAAAGACAGGCACCTTTACCGCATAGTAATCCGCCCGTTTGTACAGTCCTGTCCCATATTCCGAATCCCTCAGTTTATAGCCCAGCATGGCTGCTACAGCCAGCTTTACCATAGGGACTTTCGTCACCTTGCTGAGAATCGGCACAGTTCGTGATGCACGAGGATTCACTTCAATCACATAGATTTTTTTGCCATCGTAGGCATACTGAATATTTACTAACCCTACCACATGGAGCGCCTTTGTAATCCGCTTTGTATAGTCGATGAGAGTGTCCTCTACTTCTTTGGAAAGAGTAAAATGAGGATATACAGAAATGCTGTCCCCAGAGTGAACGCCGGTCCGCTCAATATGCTCCATAATTCCCGGAATCAGTACATCTTCGCCATCAGCAATGGCATCTACTTCAATCTCTTTTCCCTGAATATATTTGTCAATTAATACAGGATGCTCCGTGGAAATGGATACCGCCTCCTTCAGATAGCGCTTTAATTCCACATCACTGTAAACAACCTGCATAGCCCTGCCGCCAATTACATAGGAAGGGCGCACCACTAATGGATATCCCAACTTTTCCACTGCTGCAAAAGCCTCTTCTGCCGTAGTAACAGCCAGTCCTTCTGGAACAGAAATACCGATTTCATCTAAAAGCTCACAGAATTTCTCCCGATCTTCTGCCAGGTCAATATATTTGTACGGTGTGCCTAAGATATTAATGCTCCGGCTATTGAGTTTTTCCGCCAGGTTAAGCGAAGTCTGCCCTCCAAATTGCAAAACCACCCCATAAGGCCGCTCTTTTTTTATCACATTCATTACATTATCAATATGTAACGATTCAAAATAAAGCTTATCAGAAGTATCAAAATCCGTGCTTACTGTCTCTGGGTTGTTATTCATAATAATAGCTTCATAGCCCAAGTCTTTAATGGCCCATACGCCTTGAACACAGCAGTAATCAAACTCAATGCCCTGCCCAATTCGAATTGGACCGGAGCCTACTACCAAGATCTTTTCCTCTGCGGAAACTTCCACCTCATCCTCCTCATCATAGCAGGAGTAATAATATGGTGTAGCTGCATCAAATTCGCCGCCGCAGGTATCCACCATTTTGTAAACAGGGAAAATATCATTATAAATACGGATATCCTGGAGCACTTCCCTTGAAACTTTTGACAGTTTCAAGATTTCATTATCCGTAAAGCCCCGAGATTCCGCCTCATATAGCAATTCTTTTGTCAGGGGCTGTGTTCGCAGTGCTCGTTCCAGATCAATGATTCCCTTAATCTTTTTCAGGAACCACCGGTCGATTCTCAGCATCTCATACAGGCCGTCCACATCGATTAATTCTCTTCTCAGAGCCTCTGCAATACAGAAAATACGCTCATCGTCACAGGCTGCCAGTTTTTCCATCAGCCGCTCATTATCCAAGTTGGATACAAAGGGAATGCGCAGTCCATCGCATTTAATCTCAACGGAGGTCAAAGCCTTTAATAGTGCACTTTCAAAGGTTCTGCAGATTGACATGACTTCTCCTGTGGCTTTCATCTGAGTCCCCAACCTTCTGGATGCAGTACGGAATTTGTCAAAAGGCCATTTTGGAAATTTCACAACGCAGTAGTCTAAAACCGGCTCAAAGCATGCGCTGGTTTCCTGAGTCACATAATTTTTTAATTCATCTAAATGATAGCCGAGGGCAATCTTAGCCGCAATTTTGGCAATTGGATAACCTGCTGCTTTCGATGCAAGGGCAGAAGACCTGCTCACTCTTGGATTTACTTCAATTACAATATATTCTCCGTTTTCCGGGTTAAGGGCAAACTGTACGTTGCACCCTCCTTCAATTTCCAGACTGCGGATGATTTTCACAGAAGAATCCCGGAGCATCTGATATTCCTCATCCCGAAGAGTTTGAGTCGGCGCTACTACGATACTGTCGCCTGTATGTACTCCTACTGGGTCCAGATTTTCCATGCTGCAGATAATAATACAATTATCTCTGCTGTCACGCATAACTTCATATTCGATTTCTTTCCAGCCAGCTACTGATTTTTCCAGCAAAATCTGTCCGATTGCACTGTTTTCAATACCCCTCTGGCAAAGGTGCTCCAACTCTTTATCATTTGTAGCTACACCGCCTCCTGTTCCGCCCAGGGTATAAGCAGGGCGAATAATAACCGGATAGCCGATTTCCGCTACAAAGCTGCGGCATTCTTCAATGCTAGTGGCAATAATGCTGGGGGGAATTGGTTCACCGATTTCCTGCATCAGTTTTTTAAATTCTTCCCGGTCCTCTGCTTTTTCAATACTCTCCCGGTTAACTCCCAAAAGCTTAGCGCCGTATTTATCCAGAATTCCTCTTTCTTCCAGAGCCATAGCCAGATTCAAACCGGTCTGTCCGCCAAAGCCAGCTAAAATTCCATCAGGCCGTTCCTTTTCCAGGATTTTTTCCATGGCCTCTTCGGTAAGAGGCTCCATATAGACTCTATCTGCAATCCCTTGATCTGTCATAATCGTAGCCGGATTGCTGTTTACTAAAATGGTCTCAATTCCTTCTTCCCGAATGGCTTTGCATGCCTGGGTTCCTGCATAGTCAAATTCTGCTGCCTGGCCGATAATAATAGGACCTGAGCCAATGATGAGTATTTTATTCAAAGATGCTTTTCTAGGCATTTGCTTTACCGCCTTTCATCATATTTATAAATTTATCAAAGAGATACCCGCTGTCATTTGGTCCCGGCGATGCTTCCGGATGGAACTGCACGGAAAAAACAGGCAGGTCCCGATGCTCCATCCCTTCTACGGTTCCATCGTTTAAATTTAGATGGGTCACCTCCATGCCGTTGAGCATGATACTTTCCATTTTAACTGCATAGCCGTGGTTTTGAGAGGTGATGTAAGAACGCTTTGTCTCTTTATCGTAAACGCCATGGTTTCCGCCTCTATGTCCGAACTTTAACTTGTAAGTTTTTCCTCCTGCGGCCAGAGCCAAAATTTGATGTCCCATACAAATTCCGAAGATTGGAACTCCGGCGTCACGCAGCAAAACAGCAGTTTCTTGTACTGCTTCTACAGCTTCTTCCGGGTCCCCCGGCCCATTGGTCAGAAAAATTCCATCTGGATGAAACTCCATAATCTCCCGGGCAGAAGTGCCGTAGGGAAACATTTCTAATTCGCATCCTCTGTTGATCAGTGCTTTTAAAATACTGGACTTAACTCCAAAGTCCAAAACAGCCACTTTATAGCTGCCGCCCTGGCCCAAAGTAACACGGTCGCTGGCTGATACGATTTTCATCCAGTCGCCCCGAAGCTGGCTGGACTGACAAAGCTTTCTTGCCTCCTCAATGGAGATACCTTCATTGCTTATAACGCATTTTACAGTCCCTTCGTTGCGAATTTTCTTTGTGATCTTTCTGGTATCTACTCCCCAAATTCCCGGGGTCTGCTGTTCTATAAGCCATTGGTTCAAATTTTTTACACTATTGCTGTTAGACGGCTCATGGCACAAATCCTTTATTACCATGCCAAAAGCGTGAATGCCCTCAGACTCATTATCAATATGGCTGATCCCGTAGTTTCCTACTAAAGGATATGTCATTGTGATAATCTGTCCTTTGTAGGAAGGATCTGTCATGATTTTCTGATATCCGGTCATAGAAGTATTAAATACTAGCTCGCCTACCCTGGTTCCTGTAAACCCAAATCCGTGGCCCTTGTAAACGGACCCATCTTCCAAATAGAGCGGGCCATCCATTTTTTCCATATGATTTTCCATGGTTTTCTTCCTCTTTT
>CAUEYG010000139.1 GCA_959021945.1 uncultured Eubacteriales bacterium
GACGCAGTTATGAACGCCGCTAAGGTAATGCGCGGAGAATGCGCTCTGGAAGATATTATGGTAAAACTTCCTGAGAACAAAGAATATTACGGAAAACCGCTGGTTCGTCCTGCTGCTCTAGCAAAAGTATGCGGACTTGCTGATTATGGCGATGACATTGAACTGAAAATGCCGGAAAACACGCTGCATGCTGTGCTGGTACAGCCAAAAGTGGCCTTCCATGCAAAACTGAAAGCCATTCATAAAGAAGAAGCGGAAAAAATGCCGGGCGTATATAAAGTGGTTACAGCTGCTGATATTAAAGGGCCTAACAGGCTTGGATTTATGCCGTTTACGCCTAGAACTCTGGCTCAGGGGCAATCTCACCCAATTCTGGTTGAAGACAAAATCTTTAACTACGGTGATGTGGTAGCTCTGGTGGTAGCCGATACAAAAGCGCATGCTCAGGAAGCAGCGAAAAAAGTTACCATTGACTGGGAACAGCTGCCTGAATACAAGACCTATCTGGAAGCCGCTATGCCTGACGCCCAGAGAATCCACGAAGATCATCCGAATGTATGGTCCCAGCAGCCTACTGTAAAAGGCGCCGGGCACGATACACCGGAGCTGATGGACGAAGCTCCATATGTGGTAGAAGGTTCCTTCTACTCTTCCAGAGAGCCGCATATGCCAATTGAAGGCGATACAGTGCAGGCTTACTGGGGCGATGACGGACTGCTGACTGTCCACTGTAAAGCAATGCAGATTTATGCCAATATCGGTGATATTGCCGAAGCAACCGGACTCCCTGCTGAAAAAATCAGAGTTGTGGAAAATCCTACGGGAGCAACCTTTGGCTGGGGTATTGCCGCCGCTACTTATGCCATGGCAGCAATCGCCTGCATGGCCTGTGATGATATGCCGGTAGCCCTTTCCATTACTTATCCACAGTTTATGGCTCTTTCCGGAAAGCGTGCCCCTGCTTACACCAACGGCAGACTGGCCTGTGATAAAGATGGAAAGATCATTGGCGCAGAGTGGGACTGCGGTATGGACCACGGTTCTTACAACGAGCTGGGTGATGACTTGATTACAAGACCGGCCAAATTCATGTTCTTCCCATACAACATTCCAAACTGCCTGGGGCTGACAAGAGTTGCCTGTACAAACCACAACTATGGTACGGCTTATCGCGGCTACGGTTCCCCGCAGGCTTATACTGCTTCCGAAGCACTCATGGATATGATGGCGAAAAAGATGGGCATGGACCCATTTGACATTCGATATAAGAATATTGCAAGACCTGGTGATTTGAATATTAACCAGTACCCATTCCGGGAATATCCGATGGAAAAGATGATGGATATTTTAAAACCGCTGTATGAAGAGGTTAAGGCCCGGTGCGAAAAAGAATCAACTCCGGAAAAGAAACGGGGCGTAGGTATTGCATGGGGCGGATATAATGTTACAGAAGGAATCTTTGACCAATGTACGGTTGCTTTGGAATTAATGCCAAACGGAAAGATTGCTAAATACGACACTTGGCAGGATCAAGGTCAGGGTGGCGATGTAGGCGCTCTGGTAACGACCCTGGAAGCATTAAAACCTCTGGGCGTAACGCCTGATGACATTATGCTCATTCAAAACGACTCCAAGTTCTGTCCTGACTCAGGAGCTACTGCTTCTTCAAGACAGCACTACATGAACAGCAAAGCGGTTGTCATGGCAGCGGATGAATTGATGAATGCTATGAGAAAGCCGGATGGCACATACAGAACTTATGAGGAAATGGTGGCGGAAGGAATTCCGACCAAGTATGAAACACAATATCAGAATCCAGAGGACATGACGCTGAAATATCTGGATCCGAATACAGGAAAAGGAAATCCTACACCAGCTTTCACTTATGCCCTTTCCATGGCAGAGGTAGAAGTGGATACGAAAACAGGAAAAGCAACTTGTATCGGTTTCTGGTCTGTGGATGACGTAGGCGTAATCGGAAATATTGCTGCAGTAGACGGTCAGGCTTACGGCGGGCTGTCACATTCCATTGGTTTTGCTCTTACTGAAAATTATGATGATGTGAAAAAGCACAGCAATATTGCAGGAGCAGGAATTCCAGCCATCAAGGATATCCCGGACAACTTTAATTTGATTCACCACTGCACTCCGCGAAACACCAATCCATTTGGTTCCTCAGGAGCATCGGAAGCATTCCAGTCCGGCGGACATATGGCTGTTATTAACGCCATTGACAATGCCTGCGGTGTAAGAATTTACGAAATACCGGCTTATCCGGAAAAGATCAAGGAAGGTCTTGACAAGATCGCAAAGGGCGAAGAGATTCTGCCGCCTAAGAAATACTTCCTGGGTTCCGACTTCTATGAAGAAATGGAATACATTAAGAACAATCCGATGACAGACCTGTTCGAGGATATGTTCCCGGAAGACAAAGCAGAAACATATGAATCAATTACCAATATTCCAGACTAAGATTGGACTTGATAAAAACAACAAAACAATGATACAATTTTATCGGCTTAGGGATTTCCTTAGGCCGATAATTGTATGAAAGAGATGATAATATGAAACAATATCTGGAGAATTTTGACAACTGCCTGGAGCGGGAGATTCCTTATTGTGTGGGAGAATGTCCCTTCCGTATGGATGTTTTAAATTTTATAGAAAAAGCTGCCCGTGGTTCCATGAAGGCTGCCTTTAAAGTGTACCGCAATGCATCGGGCTTTCCCAGGATTGCCAATGCTTTGTGCCATGCCCCCTGCAAAGATGTCTGTCCAAGAGCAGATCAGGGAGGTTCCATTGAAATGTCTGCTTTGGAAAAAGCATCCATTGAACTGACCGCAGATACGTCTGCCACAGATTACAATATTCCTATGAAGCAGGAAAAAGTAGCCATCATTGGCGCGGGTCTATCCGGCATGGCCGCTCTCCTCAGACTTTCCACAAAAAAATATACAGTGGAAGTCTTTGAAAAAACAGACCGAACAGGGGGCTGCCTCTGGGATCTGATGGATTCTGCCCTTTTTCAAGAGGACTTTGAGGAACAACTGGCTCACCAGGATTATACCCTTCATTTGAATCGGGAAATTACCAGCCTAGATGAGTTGTCCGGTTTTGATGCCGTTTACATTGCTACAGGAAAGAGCGGGCCTGACTTTGGCCTTTTGCAGGAGCAAGGCCCTACCGGCGATACTTTTTGCATGGAAAAAGACGGCGTCGGCTACTTTGCCGGAGGGGAATTGATCGGCGATGCTCCCCTTTACGCCCTGGCAGGCGGTCTGACCATTGGTACGGTCATTGATAATTACTTGAAAACCCGAAGCCTATATTACCCAAAGGGGCATGAGAAAACTCGCATGTGTTCCGGCATGGTAAAGATTGAGGATACAGAGCCTGCCGTAGTACCTGCAGGAACAAGCTATACAAAAGAAGAGGCCATAGCAGAGGCATCCCGCTGCGTCAGGTGTCAGTGCAGCGCCTGCCGGGACCACTGCGATCTCCTGGAATTTACGGACAAGTGGCCTGTGCGGGTTCGGGATGAGGTGGTGGCCACTACCCTGGAAGGCAAGAGCGAGTTAAAGGCAACGCCTGCAAAGCGGCTCATGTCCATGTGCAACCAGTGTGGAATCTGCAAGGAAGTGTGCCCGGAGGACATTGACATGGACGGTCTTTTTTTAGCAGGCAGACAGAAAATGCACGCCCAGGGAAAAATGCCCTGGCCTTATCATGATTTTTGGCTCCGGGATATGGAGCAGGCAAACAGTGAGGAAGCTTCTTTTATCCGCAGTCCAAAGGGTCAGGAAACATGCAGTTACGCCTTATTTCCCGGCTGCCAGCTTGGGGCTTCTGAGCCAGAGCTGATTGTAAAGCTCTATGATGCCCTCTTAAATCAGCATCCTGACACGGCTATGTTTTTGCAGTGCTGCGGCGTGCCTTTGCTGTGGGCCGGAGACCGGGCCGGATTTGATGGTGTTTTAGAAGGGATCACAAAAAACTGGCGCTGCCTCGGAGAGCCTACCATGGTTATGGGCTGCATGACCTGTATGAAGCATTTTAAAGAATATTTGCCGGAAATTCCTGTTGTCTCCTTGCCGGAACTGCTGCGCCAATGGGATATCAGCGGCGGCTGCTGTGAAGAAACCTTTGCAATCTTTGACCCTTGCTCTGCTCGTGGCGAGGAAGGCGTGCGGCAAGCTGTCAGGGATTTGGCGGAAGATCTGGGCGTTACATTAGAAGCTCTGCCGGATAATAATCAGTATCTGACCTGCTGCGGTTACGGAGGTCACGGTTCCATGGCCAATCCTGATTATGCAGATTTTGTAGCCAAAAAAAGGGTTTCGGAAAGCAATACACCCTATCTTACTTACTGCATCAACTGCAGAGATATTTTCCTAAAGCAAGGGAAGCCGGCGCGCCACATTCTGGAGCTGCTCTTTGGTGAGGGCGAAGGCCAGCATCATCTCCCTACTGTTACTGAGCGTCAGGAAAACAGAAGGGTGTTAAAGGAAACGCTGCTGTCATTTTTCTGGGAGGAACAGATGGAAATTGAAAGAAAAGAGTATCCCATTACTGTAGATATTTCACCAGAGCTGAAAGACAAGCTGGATAAGGAACGTATTTTGGAGGAGCAGATTTACCATACCATTGATTTCTGCCAGCGCCATAACCGGACGATTTTAAAGGAAGATACCGGTACTCTGTCCGGCTACTGTGTCATCGGTTATATGACTTATTGGGTGGAGTACAAGGTGATTGGAGCAGATGCGTACCAGTTGGTCAACGCTTATGCTCACAGAACAAAGATAGAATTGGAGGCGGTCTGGAATGGAATCAAGCAAGACACTGATCTGCAATAAGTGCAAATGTGGTCTCAAGGAAATGGATACCCAGTTTACTTATCTGGACAAAAAATTTCGTCACAAAGTGCTGCGGTGCCCAGAGTGCGGTCAAGTATTTATACCGGAATATCTGGCAAAAGGAAAGATGGCTCAGCTGGAAAAGTCTTTGGAAGAAAAGTAGATGGTCCCGGCAGCAGGCCCTGGCCCGTGTTTCGGGCTGGGCCGCAGTTCGGGCCGGGCCAGAGCTGCAGAGAAGATGCCGCTCCATTTCAAGCCCTCCAACATGTCTCGCTGCGGGCCTCGGCCCCAAAACTGTGTACAATCTTGAAGAAATTGGCAATCTGTACACACTTTCAGTTGCCGTTCCATGCTTCGTTGCCAGTCCCGGCCCCGAAACTGTGTACAGTCTTGAAGAAATCGGCAACCTGTACACACTTTCTGTTGCCTCTCCATGCTTCACAGCGGGTCCCGGCCCCCAAACTGTGTACAATCTTGGAGAAATCGGCAATCTGTACACACTTTCTGTTGCCATTCCATGCATCACCGCAGGTTCCAGCTCCCAAACTGTGTACAAATTTGAAGAAACCGGCAACCTGTACACACTTTCAGATGCCATTCCATGCCTCGCTGCGGGTTCCAGACCCCAAACTGTGTACAATCTTGGAGAAATCGGCAATCTGTACACACTTTCTGTTG
>CAUEYG010000140.1 GCA_959021945.1 uncultured Eubacteriales bacterium
TCTGATTTTACCTGTGGATTCTGCAGTGATTTTGATGCAGATGCTTGCAAGGGTTTCTCACTTTCGGCATGTCCCTTACTTTGAACAGCATTTACTGTTTTCCAGCAGTCCGATTCTAAATCCAACCACAAGGCAGGACGCACTGCGTCACAAGATGAAGAGTTTTCTTCATTTATATAAGCACCGTCTGTATTAACTTCTCCTAACATACCATTATACTGCGAAACAAATGCAGCACTTGAGTAAGAATCGTCATATCTGGTTCCGTTCCCCGGAGAACGAAGCCAGAACGCCCAATCCGGATAATGCTCACTAACATACTTTGTTCCTGCTACTTCTCGGGTATTACTCGCTCCATAAGCTGCGAGAAATCCGTAAGCCGGGTTCACCACTTCATCTATAGAAAGAAGAAAAATCTGATCTTCTGTATCCTTGCCGCCTTTTGTTCCATATACCGGATTATCTTCATTCTTTATTTCTTTTTTCAAGATTGCAGTTTGCTCTGTCTCTGAAAAAGCTTTGTCAATAAAGTTTTCAGACGTATAATCTACTTTATCGTTATTCGATTCGCTTCCATAACCATTCAACCAGCTTCGTATTGTACTGGTTTCCCATGTTACCTCTGCATTAGTTTCATTAAATAAGATTCCATTCTCAAGAACAGTATCTGCTAATAAAAAAGCTTTCCCATCTTTTACCTGCAGTACTCTCCACTTGATTGGCTCCACTTTAAAATAGTTCTTTTTTTTATAGACAAACTCTGTACCATCTGCGTCTTTATAGATTTTATTTTTTACCGGATCGACTGGCTTGTTCACTGGGTCATATTCTCCCTGAGGATAGTTTCCAAATGTAATGCAATCCCAGGTGATTGTTCCAGCTCCATTTGAGGCCCATTGTGGATTTTTTAATGTATTGGCAGTACTTGCTGCATCCGCCTCCTGCACATTGACAGGAGCCATCAGTGTCGCCAACATCAACAAGCAAGCCATCAGCGAGATCAAACGATTTCTTTTCTTTTGCTGTTCCATTTTCATTTCCTCCTGACTTTACCTTATTGTTTACTTCATAGAGTTTCATCTTGCAAACCCATTCCTGGTGCAACTTACTTACCGCACTCTAACCTTCTTCACCTTGCTGTAGCTGCCGTAAAGCTTGGTGCGCCCTACCTTCTTGTAAGCTCTCACCTTTGCATAATAGGTCTTCTTGCGTTTCAGCTTTTTGAAAGTTTTGCCGGTGGTCTTGTTTTTCGTAATGGTGGCGGTTTTTTTACCCTTTTTAAACTTACTGTTCTGTGCGATGATCACCTGATAACCAGTGGCCTTGGTGTCCCGCTTCCAGCTGACTTTTAAGGTCCTGGATCTGGTAGATTTCACCTTTGGCGCTGCCAATTTCTTTGGTTTTACTGTAATGGTCACCCGTTTTGTGGCTGCGTTGTAGTTACCATTTGCAGCTGCGGTAATAGTGATGGTTGCTTTGCCCGGGCCTTTCAACGTAACTTTTCCGGTGCTGCTGACTGTTGCCACTTTGGTATTGCTGGATTTGTAGGTCAGCTTTGTTTTTGCTTTTGCTCCCAGGCTGAATGGTTTGTTGCCATAGGTCTTGGTGAAGGATTTGGCAGTAATTGTCTGGGCTAGTTTCGTAACAGGTTTCGCTGGTGTTGTATTAGGGGATTCCTCTTCCATTAAATCTTCTGTTATTCGATTATTGCTGGTAGCTGTACCTGCAAAATCCCAAACATCGGAATTCAAATTTAGGTGTACAGCAGGACGTACACCATTAGCTATATCAATTTCACCATGTTGACTTACAATTCCAGAGTCGCCAACAAAAGAAGCATTAACACTGCTGGAACCTGGTGAACGCAGCCAGTAATCCCTATTTTTTCCCTCATAGGATGAAAAGATCCACCAGTCTTTACTTACCATATATGCGGTACTCACTGCTGTCCTCGAATCTACACTAACAGTGCTACTTATGAATCCGTACAGCGGATTTGTAATATCTTGCATTGATAATAGAAACACCTTGTCTTTTGTATCTGCGCCGCCCTCTATTCCATAAACAGGGGAATCTGCATTACTGATGGTTTTTTCTAAAATTGCCTCTTGTTCTTTATCGGCAAACGCTTTATCTATAAAATTGTATGTGGCATAATCCCTGCCGTCTTGATTATAACTGCTCCCATATCCGTTCAACCAGCTTCGTATCGTGCACTTTTCCCATGTCACATTTTCTGTATAGGAATTATGATATGCGAACCCATTTTCCAAAACTTTATCTGCTAATAGCAACGCTTCTTCCTTATTGATGGAGAGCACCCTCCATTTGATGGGTTCTATTTTATAATAATGCCCCATATCATGGTCTGGATTTTCTACATAAACAAAGCGTGTTTTCTCTGCATCAATATCCGTATAAACCTCCTCTTCCTTGGGAGCTGACGGTTCCTGCTGCGGATTGTACGCTCCCTGCGGATAATGGCCAAACGTAATGCAGTCCCAGGTGACAGTCCCATCTGCTGCCTGTCTTGGATTTTGTAACTTGCTTTCTGCCGCATTTGCCTCCTGTACATTAAACGGAACGAACAAAGACGACAACATCAAAAGACACACAACCAACGCAATCCAGCGATTTCCATTCTTTTTCTGCTCCATGTTTTACTTCCTCCTATGTCCCGCCCTCACTCTTCCGGCAGGGCTTCGGGTTAACATCAACTTACCGTTTCCTGCAAAACAGGTTCACAGGAAACGGCCTTTTCAATCCGCTCGTGATTTACCGCACTCTAACCTTCTTCACCTTGCTATAGCTGCCATAAAGTTTCGTGCGCCCTACCTTCTTGTAAGCTCTCACCTTTGCGTAATAGGTCTTCTTGCGTTTCAGCTTTTTAAAGGTTTTGCCGGTGGTCTTGTTTTTTGTAATAGTGGCGGTTTTCTTGCCTTTGGTAAACTTTTTGTTTTGGGCAATGACTGCCTGATAGCCTGTGGCTTTGGTGTCCCGCTTCCAGCTGACTTTCAAGGTCCTGGATCTGGTGGATTTCACCTTTGGCGTTGCCAATTTCTTTGGCTTGACCGTAATGGTCACTCGTTTTGTGGCTGCGTTGTAGTTACCGCTTGCAGCTGCGGTCATGGTGATGGTAGCTTTGCCAGGGCCTTTCAACGTAACTTTTCCAGCTGAGCTGACCGTTGCCACTTTGGTGTTGCTGGTTTTGTAGGTCAGCTTTGTTTTGGCTTTTGCCCCCAGGCTAAAAGTTTTATCCCCATAGGTTTTTGTGAAAGAGGAAGCCCCTGTAATACTTTGACCCACCTTCGTCACAGTGATTGTTACGTTCTTTGTTGCCGCACTGTAGCGGTCTGTTTCCGCTGCGCTGATGGTAATAGTGGCTTTGCCTGCTCCCTTAATGGTCACCACACCTGTGCTGCTGACAGTTGCCACTGCTGGGTTGCTGGACTTGTAGGTCAGTTTGCCGCCTCCGCTGGTTTTGGCATTTAGGCTAAATGGCTTTGCTCCGTAAGGTTTGATAACATTTGCAGCTGTGATCGTCTGAACTTGTTTAGCGTCTATTACCTGTTCATCTTCATCCTCTGAAACAGTTCCAGCGTAAGACCAGACATCGGAGCATAGATCTAAATCTATGGTAGGCCGCACTCCCACATCATTATCATTAACATGGTCCGTGTACCAAAGAGTACCATCATCGTTCACTCCAGGCGCTTCACTGGAAAAAGACCCAGCAGCAAGCCACCAACTCTGAAACTCTCCTGCTTTCTTTGCAGTAGCACTTTTACTTGATGCATAGGCGGTATTGGCAGCCCTTCTTGCCATATCAGGGGTCATAGGGCTTGAATCAAATCCCCACAAGTTATTCATCATATCTATAAGAGAAGGGATACTAACCTTGCCGTGAAGTGGCAAAGTCTGTACAATATTTTTTTGTTCATCAGAACTAAAGGCTTTATTTAAAAAAGTAGTATTGAGCCAGCTATTAAGCGTACAGGTTGCCCAAATTACATCTGTATACTCCTCGTTGTATGGTTGTATATCTAAATTTTTATCAGACAACAGTGTAGCCTCATTTGCCTCTACAGAAAGTACTCTCCATTTGATCGGATCATTGTTAAATCCACCCTTTCCATCAGAACTCTGTGGGTAATGTCCAAAATAGACGCAATCCCAAATAGGTGTTCCATCTTCTGATCGCCTTGGATTTTTCAAGTTGGAGGCAGCTTTTGCCACGGTAAGAGTGATGTCCTTTACTGCTTTATTGTAGTTATCAGTTTCCTCTGCGCTGATTGTAATCGTTGTTTCACCTATTCCTTTAAGGGTCACTATCCCTTGATTATTTACATCCGCTACTTCCGGATTACTTGATTTATAAGTTAATCTCCCTGGTGTTTCTATAAATAAAGCAAAATTTGAATCTCCGTAGGCCTTATAAATGGATTTTGCAGAAATGGTCTGGTTAGCTTTGTTGATAATAAAATTCCGGGTAACTGTTCCCGTATATTCCCCTGTTCCAGTAATCGTAACTTTGGCAGTTCCGGCGTTAATGTTATCACTATAGGCAGTCGTATAATCTGCATGTTCATTTAACAAACGATCCCCATCTTTTACTGTAACTACAGGGGTCAGTGCTTTTCCTGTATAGATTTGATCCGAGATGGTAATATTCAGCTCAGATACCTCTTTTGGCTCATTTAGCGCATTTGAAGCGATTTCGACGGTCCCAGCGTAAGACCAGAGGTTAGAGGATAGATTTAAATGCAAAGCGGGCCGCACCCCGACGCTGCTATTGCCGACATAAGTGCCGTAGCAGTCGACCGCGCCAAGGTCATACACATAGGAAGCATTAAATGTATGGCTGCCCGGCGAACGGAGCAACCAGCCATGGCTACCTTCCGTATGCATGCCCTTACTGACTATATATGCAGTATTGAAAGCCGCTCTGGTTTCTGAATAATTATAATGAGCAGGAAATCCATATTCCGGGTTCTTTGTTTCTCCAATGGAAAGCAAGTATACCTTATCTTGGGTGTTATTTCCCCCTTCTGTGCCATACTCTGGATTGTCTTCATTTACTACGGTAGTCTGTCTAATGGCATTCTGCTCACCGGAAGTGAACGCTCGGTCTACAAAATTGTCTGAAGTATAATCCTCTCCTTTTTTGTTCATACCGCTCCCGTATCCGTTGAGCCAACTGCGAAACGTACAAGTTTCCCAGGTTACATCCGTACCGGTTTCATTATATGGGATTCCGCCGTCAATATTTTTATCCGCTATGAGGAACGCATCATCACCTTCCACCGACAGTACCCTCCATTTAATAGGCTCCACTTTATAATAATGCCCCATATCATGGTCTGGATTTTCCACATAAACAAAGTTGGTTTTCTCTGCGTCAATATCCGTATAAACCTCCTCTTGATTGGGGTCTGACGGTTCCTGCTGCGGATTGTACGCTCCCTGCGGATAATGGCCAAACGTAAT
>CAUEYG010000141.1 GCA_959021945.1 uncultured Eubacteriales bacterium
AAAAATCCTAAAAAGTAATTGCTTTTTAGGAAGACAAGGGTTATGATAAAAAGTATGTTTTGTGATTTTGAGCAGCATCTTGCAAAATACAGAAAAGGAGTTATATAAAAATGAAGAAGAAAATAAAAGTCTTTATTGACGGCGGAGAAGGTACGACCGGCCTGAAAATCCATGAACGTTTTAAAGACCGCCAGGATCTGGAGCTTTTACATATTGAAGATGAAAAACGAAAAATACGATCTGAGAGAAAAGAGAAAATCAATGATTCTGATATTACGTTTCTTTGTCTTCCCGATGCTGCGGCAAGAGAAGCAGTTTCCTTAATTGAAGAAGGAAATGACCATACAAAGATCATTGATGCTTCTACGGCTCATAGGACCAATTCTGATTGGGCCTACGGCTTTCCGGAATTGTCCCAGGAGCACCGGCAGCGCATCGCTGCATCCGGCAGAGTGGCAGTGCCCGGCTGTTATGCCAGCGGATTTATTTCCTGCGTCTACCCATTGGTACAGGCAGGAGTTCTGCCCGCAGATTATCCCTTAACTTGTCATGGGATCTCTGGGTACAGCGGGGCCGGAAAAAAGATGATTGCGGTTATGGAAGGCAGCAAACCGGAGGATTGTTTTTCGCCAAGGCAGTATGCTTTGGGCCAAGAGCACAAACATCTGCCGGAAATGCAAAGGATCTGCGGCCTGGCTTATAAACCGTCCTTTCAGCCTATTGTGGACGACTATTATTGCGGCATGGTGGTATCTGTGCCCCTTCATACAAGGTGCCTTTCAAAGGCTCAGAGTCTGGAAGAGGTCTATGGGATTATGAAAGACCACTATAAAGGGCAGACCTTTGTTCAAGTTATGGAGCTGGGTGGAACAGAGACGCTACCGGATGGATTTTTACCTGCTAATACATTGGCCGGCACCAATCAGATGCAGATCTTTGTCTGCGGAAACGACGAGCGGATTGTTCTTGCCTCCAGATTCGATAATCTGGGAAAAGGAGCTTCGGGCGCTGCAGTGCAGTGCATGAATATTATGATGGGAATTGATGAAACCACTGGTTTGATTTAAGATGCGAAAGGAGTAAACTGTGAACTATATAGAGGGAGGCGTGTGTGCTCCTGCAGGATTTAAGGCTGCAGGCGTACATTGCGGAATCAGAAGTAAAAATAAGGAAAAGAAAGATCTGGCATTGATTGTCAGTGAAACCATGTGCAGCGCTGCAGCAGTCTATACGACCAATAAGGTAAAAGGTGCGCCTATTGCTGTCACAAGAGAGAATCTGGCCGATGGAAAAGCCAGAGCCATTATTTGCAACAGCGGAAATGCCAATACCTGTGCGCCGGGAGGAATTGAGATTGCGGAGCATACATGCGAGCTGGCAGGGGAGCATCTTCAGATTGATCCCAAAGATGTGATTGTCTGCTCAACAGGTGTGATTGGCGAAACCCTTACCATGGAACCCTTTCAGCGGGGAATGGGGCCCCTTGTAAAGGCTCTCAGCCCCAGGGGCGGAATGATGGCGGCAGAAGCTATTATGACTACAGATACTGTTTCCAAAGAATGTGCCGTAGAATTTGAACTGAGCGGAACGGTGTGCCGAATTGGGGCCGCCGCTAAGGGGAGTGGTATGATCAACCCCAATATGGCCACAATGCTGTCTTTTCTTACAACAGATGCTGCTATATCATCTGAAATGCTGCAAAAGGCTTTGTCGCAAGATGTTAAGGATACCTATAACCAGATCAGCGTAGATGGAGATACTTCCACCAATGATACAGTGGCCATTTTGGCCAATGGGCTTGCAAACAATAAAGAAATTACAACAGATGGCGAGGATTTTTCCACTTTTTGCAGGGCTCTGTATATGGTGACCTCTGTTTTGGCAAAAAAGCTTGCCAGAGATGGGGAAGGCGCCACAAAGTTAATTGAATGCCGGGTTACAGGAGCTTTGGATAAACATACGGCCAGAATCCTTTCCAAATCTGTGATCAGCTCTGACCTGCTGAAAGCGGCCATGTTTGGTGAAGATGCCAACTGGGGAAGGGTGCTGTGCGCTCTGGGATATGCTCAGGCTGATTTTGATGCTGATAACCTTACGGTTGAAATGAGCTCTGCAAAGGGAAAGATCAAGGTATGTGAGCATTCGGCTTTGTATCCTCACAGCGAGGAAGAGGCGGCAGAGATCTTAGCTGAAGAGGAAATTGTCATATCTGTAAATTTGAACCAAGGACAGGCAGAGGCCAAGGCATGGGGCTGTGATTTGACTTATGATTATGTTAAAATAAATGGGGACTACCGTTCATAAGGAGGGACTAGTGGTAAAGCAAAAATATTTAGATAAAGCAGAAGTATTGATTGAGGCTCTGCCCTATATTCAGCGTTTTAATCGGAAGATTATTGTCATCAAATACGGCGGCAGCGCTATGCTGGATGAAGAATTAAAGAAAAAGGTAATTGAAGATGTGGTTCTGTTAAAGCTGGTAGGATTTAAACCTATCATTGTTCATGGAGGCGGCAAGGAAATCAGCCGTTGGGTTGGGAAAGTAGGCATGGAACCTCACTTTATCAATGGCCTGCGTGTTACTGATGAAGATACAATGGAACTAGCGGAAATGGTTCTCGGAAAGGTGAATAAAGAGTTGGTGAGCCTGGTACAGTCCCTGGGAGTAAAAGCTGTGGGAATCAGCGGAAAAGACGGGGGGATGCTCCGGGTCTCCAAGAAATATTCAGGCGGCGAGGATATCGGTTATGTGGGACAGGTGGAAGAGGTCAACCCAAAAGTATTATATGACCTGCTTGAAAAGGACTTTCTGCCTATCGTTTTTCCCGTAGGAATGGATGACCAATTTCATACATACAACATCAATGCTGATGATGCGGCCTGTGCCATTGCAAAGTCTGTTAACGCAGAAAAGCTGGCTTTTCTCACAGATATTGACGGTGTCTATAAAGATCCCAAAGACCCGGAAACGCTTATTGCAGAGCTATATGTGGACGAGGCTCAGCAGCTCATTGAGGATGGGTATATTGGAGGCGGAATGCTGCCAAAACTGAATAATTGTATTGATGCTATTCGCAATGGAGTTTCCAGAGTCCATATTTTGGATGGACGTATTCCCCACAGTGTTCTTTTAGAAATTTTTACGGACAAGGGAGCCGGGACGGCTATTTTATGCGAAAGGGAGGCAAAATACTATCATGAAGAAGATTGATATTAAAAAAATGGATCAGGAAAAAATCGTAGGTACTTATGGGAGATACGATTTGGTTGCAGACAGCGGCAAAGGTGCTGTCTGCGTTGATGAGGAGGGCAAGGAATACATTGACTTTACCGCGGGAATCGGAGTGAATTCTCTGGGGTTTTGTGATGATGGCTGGGTAAAAGCTGTAACAAAGCAGCTGAAAAAATTGCAGCATGCTTCTAATCTCTTTTATACAGAGCCTCAGGTAAGAGTGGCTGACCTTCTCACTGAACGAACAGGCATGAAAAAGGTGTTCTTTGCCAATTCAGGAGCTGAGGCCAATGAGGCGGCAATGAAAACTGCCAGGAAGTACAGCAACAACAAGTATGGAAACGATATTAACTGGATTGTCACTTTGCAAAACTCCTTTCATGGCAGAACAATGAGCGCCATTACAGCAACGGGGCAGGATGCTTATCATAAAGATTTTTATCCTTTTTTAGGGCACTTTGCTTACTGCAGGCCGGATAGTATGGAAGATCTGCAGGCAAAAGTTTCCGACCAGACCTGCGCCATTATGCTGGAACTTGTTCAGGGCGAGGGCGGTGTTGTAAACCTGAGCAAGGAGTTTGTAAAAGAGGCGGAATCTCTGTGCCGCCAAAAGGATATGATGTTCATCATTGATGAAGTGCAGACTGGCATTGGGAGAACGGGAAAGCTGTTTGCTTATGAATATTTTGATGTGGAACCGGATATTGTGACCTTTGCAAAAGGCATTGGAGGCGGCTTGCCAATTGGTGGCGCTTTGTTCGGTGAAAGAGCATGCGATGTGTTGCAGCCGGGAAACCACGGAACTACTTATGGGGGAAACCCTGTAGCCTGCGCAGGCGCATTGGAAGTGCTGACCCGCATGGATGCAGCTTTTTTACAGGAGGTAGAGGAAAAAGGCGCTTATATGAAAGAAAAGCTTTTGCGTTTTCCGTCTGTTGTTTCTGTCACTGGCATGGGGCTGATGATTGGTGTAGAAATCAAGGAGAAAGAGGCAAAAGCTGTCGTAGCTAAGGCATTGGAAAAAGGCCTCATGGCGCTGACTGCCAAAGACAAAATCAGGCTTTTGCCGCCGCTGACCATTACTTATGAGGAAATTGACAAGGGTCTAAAAATCTTGGAAGATGTCTTAAAATAGTTTCCAGTCCAGCGGAATAAAATGTCTGCAGTTTGCGCATAAATAAGGTATGCGTATAAAGCATCAAAATGCTATAGGGGAGCAAAGAGGATGCGAGGACCTTATTTATGGCTAACAAGGTTGAAATTTGTGGCGTTAACACAGCTAAGCTGCCGCGTTACAAAGACAAAGAGATGATGGAAATGATCGAAAAGGTCAAGGCTGGAGATGAAGAGGTAAGGGAAGAGTTTATAAAAGGAAATCTGCGTCTTGTACTTTCTGTGATTCAGAGATTTAATAACCGGGGCGAAAATCCCGATGATTTGTTTCAGGTGGGCTGCATTGGACTGATTAAGGCACTGGACAATTTTGATACATCCCACGGTGTTAAGTTTAGCACTTATGCGGTGCCCATGATTATTGGAGAAGTGAGACGGTATCTGAGGGACAACAATAGTATTCGGGTATCCAGATCCCTGAGAGATACGGCTTATAAAGCTCTCCAGGCCAAAGAAAAGCTTTCCAGAGAGCTGCTGAGGGAGCCTACAGTAACAGAGATTGCCAAAGAGTTGGAATTAAAAAGGGAAGATGTGGTGTTGGCACTGGATTCCATTCAGGACCCTATTTCTCTGTTTGAGCCGGTTTTTCATGATAACGGCGATGCGGTCTATGTGATGGACCAAGTCAAGGATATGAAAAATACCGATGCCAAGTGGATTGAAAATATTTCTCTGTCAGAAGCAATGAAAAAATTGTCGCCCAGAGAACGAAATATTCTGACTATGCGATTTTTTGAAGGAAAGACTCAGATGGAAGTTGCAGATGAAATTTCGATCAGCCAGGCGCAGGTATCGCGTTTGGAGAAGAATGCACTGAAGTATATGCGGAAATATGTGTAGCGAGAGGGTTTGCTCTGGGCACTGGTCCTCGGCCGAAAGGCCTGTGGAGGTGCCCGCCGCAGAACCCTCTCGCTTTGCGTTTTTTGGAAGGAAGGGTTTGCTCTGGGCACTGGTCCTCGGCCGAAAGGCCTGTGGAGGTGCCCGCCGCAGAACCCTCTCGCTTTGCGTTTTTTGGAAGGAAGGGTTTGCTCTGGGCACTGGTCCTCGGCCGAAAGGCCTGTGGAGGTGCCCGCCG
>CAUEYG010000142.1 GCA_959021945.1 uncultured Eubacteriales bacterium
GAAGATGGCAATCCGACAGGAAGATTATGGGATCAGGCAGCCGCTGATTTGGCAAAACAGATCCCAGACAAGCTGGCTTCCCATGAAGCCAAGAAGTCCGCCATTCAGATGGCTCTGAAGGAGCTCAATAAAGTGGGGTTGATCGGCGTGCATCCCATTCAGGCCAAGCACTGCGATTTGTTTGAGGATACCGGCGTTTATCAGGATCTGGCAAAGGAAGGCAAACTAACTGCCAGAGTTTATCTGGGGTTTGATGAGTTGCCGGGATGCGGCATAAAAAGCGGGCTGGGCGATGACATGGTAAAGTACGGGTTTTATAAGCTTTTCATGGATGGAAATATGGGCGGACGGACCGCTTATCTCAGTCAGCCTTATGACGATGACCCTTCACAGTGCGGGGTTATTAATTACACACAGGAAGAAATCAATTTTAAGATTCAGGAAGCATATGATAAGGACCTTCAAATAGGAATTCACATTATCGGAGATAAGGCGGCGGACATGCTCCTTACGGCTTTGGAAAAAGCTTATTGGGCTAATCCAAAAGAAAATGTGCGCTTTCGTTTGATCCATATGTCTCTTTTAAACGAAGATGTGATCCAACGCATGAAAAAACTGCCGGCGCTGGTAGATATTCAGCCTATGTTTGTTTCCACCAATGTAAGGTGGTCTGAATCAAGAGTTGGGCATGAGCGGTCTAAGTATCATTACTGCTGGAGACGTCTCATCGACGAAGGTATGATGCTGACAGCTGGTTCTGACTCTCCTGTTGAAACCTTTAATCCTATGAAGGGCGTTTGCGCCATTGTGACAAGGCAGGGGGCAGACGGCTATCCGGAAGGCGGCTGGTTTCCTCAAGAGAGGGTCACGCCCTATGAGGCGCTGTGTATGTACACAAAAAACGCAGCCTATGCGTCTTATGAAGAAGAGGTCCGGGGCACGATTGAATCGGGAAAATACGCGGACTTTGTAATTTTGGACAGAGATGTATTTCAGACGCCCCACAGGGAGATCAGGGAGATCTCTGTGCTGAAAACTTATTTAGGCGGAGAGCTGGTATATGAAAAGTAAACAGGGTTTATGCTGATTATACAAAAGGCCGACCTGCAGTCAGATCTCCATTTCCTGTCAGGTCAGCCTTTTTAATGGGAGGCCTTATCTGCTATTCTGTTTTTAATACTTCTTTATTGACTACATTGAGGGGTATCTGCCCTTTTAGTGCTCTGACCACATCTTGTGCCGGAGTTGACTGGAGGATGTCCTGTGATTCCTCTGAATACCAGGCCACATGAGGGGTGATAATCACATTGTCATAAGAAAACAGGGGATTATCTCTATCCGGAGGCTCTGTTTCCATTACGTCCAGCGCAGCCCCTCCGATCTCCCGGTTTTCCAGTGCCCATATCAGGTCCTCTTGGCTGATGACAGGCCCTCTTGCCACATTAATAATGGCTGCACTTTTTTTCATTGTTTGAAACACGCCTTTATGAAACAGATGGCGCGTATCGCTAGTCAGCGGACAATGGATGGAAATATAGTCTGCATTTTGACAGATCTCATCAAAGCTCTTTGGCTCTGCTCCATATTCCCTGATTGCTTTTGGGTCCACATAAGCGTCATATACCCAAATATGGCTGCACAAAGGTTTGACCCTGTCAATAAAGTTTCTGGCAATCCTGCCAAAGCTGATCACTCCAATGATTTGTTCCCGGAGACTGTGCTGTATGCCGGGCATAGAAAACCAATTGCCTTCATGGGTCCATCGGTTATATGCCCCTACCCGCCTTGACAGTTCCATAAGAAGGGCCAGTGCATGGGTAGCCACCTCCTCTCTGCAGTAGTCATTCACATTGCACACATAAATACCTTTTTCTGTGGCAGCTTCCAGGTCAATTCCATCAAATCCTGTAGCATATCTGGCAATGATCCTGCATTTATCCAGCTGTTCAATCAGGCTGCGGGGCATCTTGGCATACTGGACAATCAGTGCATCTGCATCTTTTGCCTCATCCAGTATTTTCTGCTCGTCTTTGCATTGCAGGTCACGTACCTCTGCATCTGCCTGTCCTAGTATTGCCAGTTCCCGGTCAATCGTCTCATATTCATGGTCTGTAATTACGACTTTAAATTTTGACATTTTTACCTTTCTACCCCACCAGGTTTGGCAAAAATAATGCAAGCTGCGGAAAATATGTAGTGAGCAGCAGTACGATAATACATGCCACAAAGAAGGGCATCATACTTGGCAGTACTTTGTCCATAGTAACCTTTCCCACCCGGCATCCTACAAATAGGTTGGCAGCAAAAGGCGGTGTAATCATACCAATTTCCAGGTTCAGCAGCATGATCCCAGCAAAGTGAATAGGGTCTACTCCAAAGGAGGTGGCCACTGGAATCAAAATAGGTCCTAACAGTAAAATACTGCTGTTTGTCTCCATAAACATACCTACAATAATGAGCAGTACGTTAAGAATCAATAAAAATACAATTTTGGAATCAGTCAGAGACAGCATGGCCTCTGTCAGCATAGCGGGAATTCTGGTAAAAGTAACCATCTTGCCAGCCACTGCTGCAAAGACATTGAGCATAGCGATAGTAGCGGATGTTACTCCGGCTTCTAAAACCAGGGACCGAAATTTTTTCTCCGGCCACTTTTTTTTGGCAAGGGGCAAAATAATCCATCCAATCAGCAACCCATAAGCAACAGCAATGGCCCCTGCCTCTGTTGCAGTAAAGATTCCGCCGTAAATTCCATAAAAAATAATGATTGGCATCAACAAGGCCAACATGGAGGACCAGGTAGCCTTTCCTATTCCGGATAAGTAAGTAGCCATTTGAAAGGCTTGCTGCGTCTTTTCCTGTTTTCTACCGTATTTTATGTAATTGATGATAATATAGGAGATGCCCAAGAGGATTCCCGGACCTACGGTGCACAGCCAAACTTTCATCAGGTTTTGCCCTGACATCATAGCGTGCAGGATTCCCGGAATACTTGGAGGGATTAATATCCCTAAAAAGCCGCATGCGCTGATAAGTGCTGTTCCATAATTATGATCGTATCCTTCTCTGTCCAGCTCAGGAAGCATCATTCCTCCAATACCTGTAATGGTTGCCAGAGACGAACCAGTGATAGCACCAAACAGCATGCAGGTGACAACTGTTACCGCTCCTGCAGCACCTCGCAGCCTGCCAATAAAGGCTTTTGCAAAATTCATAATAGCAGTAGAGATGCCAGTAGCTGCCATTAAATCACCGGCAAAGATAAAAGCCGGAATGGCCAGCCATGTAAATACGTTGAGAGAATTGGAGACTGCCATTGGCACAGAGCCTAAATTCACTCCTGCGTATATCATTGTCAAAATAGAGGCCAGTCCCATTGCAAAGGGCACCGGCAGCTTTATAACCGCTAAAGCCAGAAAGGAAACGAGAAAAATGCCAAGATAAATCACGATATTGTACCTCCTTCACCAATGGTTTTCAGGCCTATCACCTTTTCCAGCCCGTTCATTATATAATGGCAAACCATAAGAGCACCCGAAACAACAATGGGCACAAAGACAATCCACATAGGCCATTCATTGGCGCTGGACAGCATGCCGCTGGTCTTTACTTCTGAAACATAACCTGCTGCTCCGTATGTGATGTACGCCCAAAAGACTGCTCCGATCAGAAAGGAAATTACGTCTACAACAGCTAACGCCTTTTCTGTCTTTTGCTCATTTTTAAAGATTTTCTTAAAGATAATGGGAATCACATTGATTGTAATGTGTTCCGATTCCCGTACTGCCACTGCTGCTCCAACAAAACTCACCGCAATATAGATAAACCGGACGAGTTCCTCAGACCAAGCCAATGGAAGGTTAAACACATATCTGCAGAAAACTTGTATTACCAATAAAGCTAACATAATAATAAAAGCGATCCAGGTAATTTGTTTTTCAATCCAGCAAAGCTTATTATTAATAAATGTAATTGGGTTTTTTTGATCCATATTTATCCCCCTCTCAGTGTTAATAAATAATCGTCTATATACATGCTGATTTGTAAAAATTTATTTTTCCTGTGATCTGATTTTGGCTACTGCTTCCTGATCAAAGTTTTTTGTAACCTCATCATCATTCCAAACCTTAACAGCTGCTTCTCTCATAGCCTTGTCCAGCTCAGGAGTCACATCGATAATTTCACTGGTTTCTTCCATCGCTTTTCCCATTTCTTCGTAATCAGCCCTGATAAGTTCCTTTACCTTTTCACTGTATTGGGATGCGCAGTCCTTGATGATCTGCTGCTGATCTTCCGGAAGGCTTGATAATGTTTGTGTGTTAAAGCTAATAAGGGCCGGTGCAAAGGCATGGTTGGTCTTTGTTATATATTTCTGGAACTGGTTCAGGCCCGATGTATATGTGAGAATCGGCCCATTATCCTGCCCATCTACGACTTTTTGCTGCAGTGCGGACGGCAGATCGTTAAATGCAATGGATGTAGGTGTTGTTCCCAAATTTTCAAAGAACTTAAGGTACATTGGTGCATCCGGGGTTCTCATTTTCATTCCTTTTAAATCAGCTACTGATTTGATAGGGTGTTTGGAGTTGCTCATCCATCTAAAATCACAGTCTGTCCATGCCAGAGGTGTAATTCCCTGTTCTTCCACTAATTTATCGCAGGTTTCTTCCATCCATCCGTTGTAAAAGTTTTTGTCCGCTTCTTCAAAATTAGTCATGAGGTAGGGCAGATTTACAAAACCCATTTTTGTAACAACTGCGTCAGCTCCTACAGTTGAGTTAATTGCCATATCCAGAGTGCCTGCCGCCACGGCTTCAACGTGGTCTTTATCCGATCCGTGAACTCCGCCAAAGTCCAAAGCAACTTCTATCTTTCCTCCTGATTGTTCTTCCACGCTGGCCTTAAATTCTTCCGCTGCTTTGTACCAGGCATGGGTAGTTGCTACTGTGGCTCCAAAGTGGATAACCGTTGCATCACCGGTTTTTTTGCCGCCGCATCCTGCAAGGGCAAATACCATTAATAGCGATAAAACGAGTACGATTCCTTTTTTCATTTTCTGTTTCTCCTTTTCTAAAATCATAATCAAATCCATCATGTATATCATCTACTAATATTGCAAGTCCTATACCAACTCCATTGTTTCAAGAAGATTAAACATGAGTTTCTAAGATGACCCCCTCTAACCTGTTGAAAATCCATGTGCGAATTTTCTATCAACAACACAATGGTCCCTTTTTTGATTACTGATTTTTCGTAAATTTCCTATTTTATGAATCCTTTTTTGATGTTTCCGCGCATCAATCCCCGCTGCTGCATCGATTTTGTGTCTAACAATATGGGGTTCTTCCATTCCCTGGCCTTTGTAATACTGCAATCTTATGACGATCCTACATTGGCATATCCTTTGCTTATTATAGTTGTCAGGAAAATAATTCTTATTAAATCTGGAAAGGAAGGCTGATCC
>CAUEYG010000143.1 GCA_959021945.1 uncultured Eubacteriales bacterium
CCTGTAACAACGCCGTCTCCGGGGGCTTTTGTGTCCGCCATGCCAAAGTTAGTGCATCTGTGGGATACAAATACATCATTTTCAACAAAGCTGCCCTCATCAAAAAGAATGTTCAGCCTTTCCCTCGCCGTCAGCTTTCCCTTTTTATGCTGCGCGTCGATTCTTTTTTGTCCTCCGCCCAGAGCAATTTTTTCCTTAAATTGGCGAAGTTCCTCAAGCTTGTTCATATATATTTCCTCCTTAAAGTATTTTGGATGTTTTGTGAAATATTTATCAGTGCATGGTACACCAACCTCACTATAACTTAAATTACTGTTTTTTGCAACCGAATTTCCTTTGTATACATTATTCTTACAATTTCTCTATTCCAATAAATTCAACGCTTTGACTCCTTTAGTAAATCTTTAGATCATCTTTAAAAAACCATTAATTTCTCATATACCAGATATAGAAGTTTTCTTGTTTTTACATACAAAATAGCTGTACCATTACATAATTTTTTTCGTAAACCTTGGAAAGATTTTTTCTTATAATACTAATATGGCACACACTTTCCTGTCCAGAACTTGGTGAAAACCAAGGGGTACCAAAAAAGTGTGTGCCTTTTTCATTTTTTGTATTTTTTTCCTGCAAAACCATAAAAGGCTGTAAGAGCCCTTTTGCAAATTTATTTGTACAGCGGATATTTATCGCAAAGCTCTTTTACTAATTTTTTAGCCTGCTCCATAGATGCGCTGTCATCCGGGTTATCCAAAACCAGGGCCATAGCTTCCACAGTCTTTACTACATCCTCTTCTTTAAATCCTCTGCTGGTCATAGCAGGCGTTCCCAATCTCAGTCCGCTGGTAACAAAAGGACTCTGCGGGTCGTTTGGAACAGTATTTTTGTTAGTGGTAATATTGGCTTCATCCAACAAGTTCTCAGCTTTTTTGCCTGTAATGTTCTTGTTTACCAGGTTTACAAGCACTAAATGGTTATCCGTGCCGCCGGAGACCAGATTAAATCCCTTGGAAATAAGAGCCTTGGCCAGCGCCTGTGCATTGTCGATCACCTGCTGCTGGTACACTTTAAACTCCGGTTCCGCCGCTTCTTTAAAGCATACTGCTTTTGCTGCAATTACATGTTCCAGAGGCCCCCCTTGTGTTCCCGGGAAAATGGCTTTATCAATAGCCTTGGCATATTTTTCTTTACATAAGATCAGCCCGCCTCTTGGCCCTCTCAAAGTCTTGTGCGTCGTGCTGGTAACAATATCTGCGTATTCCATAGGATTTGGGTGATGGCCTGTTGCAACAAGGCCTGCAATATGAGCCATATCCACCATGAGAATAGCCCCTACTTCGTCGGCAATCTCTTTAAACTTATCTGTCTCAATGGTCCTCGGATAAGCAGAAGCCCCTGCTACGATCAGCTTTGGCTTGTGCTTTAAAGCCAGCTCTCTTACGTTTTCAAAATCAATTTTTTCAGTCTCGGGATCCAGGCCATAAGGAACAAAGTGATAAGATTTTCCTGAAATGTTGACAGGAGAGCCGTGGGACAAATGGCCCCCATTGGATAAGTCCATTCCTAAAACCGTATCTCCATACTCTAAAACAGCCTGATAAACAGCTGTATTAGCATTGGCGCCGCAGTGGGGCTGCACATTGGCATGGTCAGCTCCAAACAGGGCTTTTGCCCTTTCAATAGCCATGGTTTCCACTTCATCTACGAATTCGCATCCGCCATAGTAGCGCTTTCCCGGGTAGCCCTCTGCATATTTATTAGTAAGAGCGCTTCCCATTGCCTCCATAATCTCAAGGTTCACAAAATTTTCTGAGGCAATCATTTCAATCTTTGTTTCCTGCCTGCCCATCTCCCGTTTGATGGCTGCGCTGATTTCCGGATCAGCCTTGTCCAAATAATTAAAATACATTCTGTTTTCTCCTTTTCTCCGCCATACTAACTGACTACACGCTCCAGGCGCTTTAACGCCAGGGCTATGGTCAACCCGGGAATAACCCGGTTTCCTGTAATTTCCACTCCCAGTACATCATTGATTCTCTTGAGTCTATACTGCACTGTATTCGTATGAATTCCCATAAATTCCGCTGTTTTTCCGCTGTTCATCCCTGCATCCAGCACAAAGGTTTCCAATGTGTCCAGCAGCTGCTTTCCTTTATTTTCACCGGCTCCCTTGAAAGGTTCCAATAGCTCCATGTAATTTTTTTTCACATATCCGCCCTGGAGCTGAATATTGATGCAATTGCTCACCAGAGCCAGTTCATATTTTGTAAACACGCGTTTATAAGGGAACACGCTTTGGACAAAGGACCAGCTCTCACTGATGAGGCGATACGCATCTCCCGCTCCCTCAATGCCGTCAAGCCCTGTTACGTGGAAAATACGAACGGTTTTATCCCCTTTCAACTCATTAAAGAGCTTGACACAGCTGCTTTTTCCATCTATATCCACATCGGTTTCATCCCGATCAATTAAAATCATGCCATAGGTTTCATCACCTTCGCTGATTTTCATAATGCGGAGCCCTTCCTGTTTTTCAAACTCCGCCAGGATTCCCTGGTTAATGCCTTTTGCAAAAAAGACACTGAGTATATCGTCGCCTTCAATTCCCGCCTCATCCTTTAGGGTATAAGCCAGACTTTTATTTCCCCGCATGAGCGCTTTGATAAACTCGGCTCGGGCATCCCTCTCCGGCGTATATTTCCACATTCCCATGGCCAGCTCGATAATTTCCGCCAGCTTCGTAATTTCTCCGGCTGAGTAGGAGTCCTCGTTATCCACAATAAACATGAAATACTTGTCATTATTAATGGTCACAGGCCCCCAGTAGGTCAGCACGCCGTTTACATCAATCATGGTGTAAACTTCTGACTGTTTCTCAACCTGATGCTCTTTTCCCATGCGAATGGCCTCAGCAATGGTCGTCTTGTGCCGGGTTTCCACAGAAAGGATCGGGTTAAAATCTTCGCTGAGCAAAATCAATTGAAAATCATTGTTAATAGCCGCTTCTCTGACTGCTGACTGAAAGTTGCTGTGCTTTTCAAAGTTGAGCAAGTGAAAAATCGTATTGCTGATCAGACGATTGCTGAAATTATCGCTGTAAAGCACCTTTTCCATGATCTGAGTAATCACATGGGAATAGTGGACCTTTCCGCCTTTTGGCATGACAATCAAAGGGAGACCTGCTTTTTCTGCAGTGTCAATAACCCTTTGATCGAGAATTTGCACTACCTGCCCTACATAAAAGATGACCAAAGCTGCATGGCCGTCAGCAGCCACCTGCTCTACAATCCTGCACTGTTTTGAAACATCCTCTCTCACTGCGAAAAAGCCTGTAAGAAGGAGTTCTCCCTTTTCATCAGCATAAGCCTTTACTTCGTTAGGTGCAGTAGCTTCCAGGACAGAAACCGCTTTTACATCATGGTCCAGCCCTGCGCTTCCTGCAGCAACAGTGGCCCCTTTAAAGGTGCTCAGCTCCAGACAATCTCTTACCTTTACTTTCATTTATGTTCCTCATCATCTTTTTCAGAGGCTTTTTTATCGTTCTGATCAGATGATTTTTCCGTTTCTCTATGATCCTGCTCTTGAGGCTCTTCCTCATCATCAGCAAAATAGTCTTCATCATATCTGGCCAATTCTTCCTGGCTAGGCATATCATCGTCCGTGTATTCATCAGCCTCACGGTCATTTGCCGACCCGCCATTGCCGTCCTGCTGGTCCAGCCTCATATTGTTCAAGGCTTCGGCAGCTTCTCTGGCTTCACGCTCTTCCTGCTCTTTCAAAATTCTGGCCGCCTCTTCGGCTTCAGCAGCATTTTTCTCACGGCGCTCATCTTCCTTTTCCATGACTTGGGCAACCAATTCCTGCGCCGTCATTTTCCCGCTGTACAACAGTTCAAACTGTTCGCCGTCAAGAGTTTCAATTTCAAGCAAGGCTTCAGCTACAGTATGGAGCTTATCCAGGTTCTCGCTGAGGATGGCTTTTGCCTCTTCAAAGCAAGCCTCTACAATGTTTTTCACTTCTTCATCAATTTCAGAAGCAGTTTCTTCCGAATAATTCTGTCTGGTTGAAAAATCTTTTCCCAGGAAAACTTCGTCAGAGGAACTGTAGTTTACAGGTCCCAGCTTATCACTGAATCCATACTTGGTGATCATATCCTTGGCAATCTCTGTAGCCCGCATAATATCGTTGCTGGCTCCTGTACTGATATCGTCCAGGGTGAGCATTTCCGCAACACGTCCGCCCAGAAGGTGAATAATCTGTTCCCGCATTGTGGTCTTGGTTCCATAATATTTGTCTTCCTTTGGCAGGATCATGGTAAATCCGCCTGCCCGGCCTCTCGGCACAATGGTAATCTGATGTACCGGGTCGGTCTTTGGAAGGGAATGGGCTACAACAGCGTGGCCTGCCTCGTGGAAGGCGGTCAGCTTGCGCTCTTCTTCACTGATTACTCTGCTCTTCTTTTCCGGACCTGCAATTACTTTTGTAATGGCCTCTTCAATCTCATCCATACGAATCTTGATTCCATTTCTGCGGGCAGTCAGCAGAGCAGCCTCATTAAGCATATTTTCAATGTCAGCCGGAGTAAATCCAGGAGTTCTCCTTGCCAGAACCTTTGGGTCCACCTCTTTGGCCAGAGGCTTGTTTCTGGAATGAACCCGGAAGATTTCTTCACGGCCTCTGATGTCTGGAGCTCCGATTACTACCTGACGGTCAAAACGTCCCGGTCTCAAGAGAGCCGGGTCTAAAATATCCGGTCTGTTAGTAGCTGCCAAAATGATAATGCCTGCATTCTCACCGAATCCGTCCATTTCCACCAGCAGCTGATTCAGGGTCTGCTCTCTTTCATCATGGCCGCCGCCCAGTCCTGCGCCTCTCTTACGGCCTACTGCATCGATTTCATCAATAAAGATAATGCAAGGCGCATTCTTTTTCGCCTGCTCAAAGAGATCCCGCACTCTGGAAGCGCCTACGCCCACGAACATTTCCACAAAATCGGAACCACTGATGGTAAAGAAAGGCACGCCCGCCTCCCCTGCTGTAGCTTTTGAAATGTAAGTTTTACCGGTTCCCGGAGGCCCCACCAGCAAGATACCCTTTGGAATTCTGGCCCCCAGGCTATTGTATTTTTTCGGGTTGCGCAGGAAGTCCACCACTTCGGCAAGCTCTTCCTTTTCCTCATCTAATCCTGCCACATCTTTAAACGTGACTTTCCGCAAATCGCTGTCCTTTTGCAGCTTTGCCCGGCTCTTGCCAAAGGACATAGCCTTTCCGCCTCCGCCGCTCTGATTCATAATAATAAAGAAAAAGAACACCAGGGCTGCAATCATAATTAAAGTCGGCAGCAAGCTCAGTAAGATGGAATCCTTCTGAGGCTCATCTGTCTTGTACTTCATGGTCTTTGCTTCAATCTGCGGGTACACGAATTTATCGTTGAACCACTGCAGGTCGAGGGCATTG
>CAUEYG010000144.1 GCA_959021945.1 uncultured Eubacteriales bacterium
GTCTTTGTTGGCTAATAGTTCCGCTATAATAGCATTTAAAGCCTTATCCCTGATTTGCCGCGGCAGGGCAGCTGTTTTAAAACTATCAGCCTTTACCTTTGCCGCTATTTTTGTATAATCCATTGGTGCAACATCCTTTCTAAAAATACTTTTATAAAATGGTTGGTTTCTAAGTAATGGGTTCCTTCTTGATCTGCCAATATGAGAAAGCCTTCCTGGCATCCGGGATATTTTTCAAAGGCAGATACATCTAGTTTCATGGCCTTTAAATCCACCAGGGTGAGGCCGGAATGTTTAATGAGAGGAACCGAAACTGCAAATTGGCTGTTATGGCTGTTAAAATGGGCTTGGCAAGGGACGTCCTCCCATTGAAAACACTGATAACTGACAGCGGATGCTCTTTGCTTGCCTGCTACATGGAGCTGACTACCTGAAAAAGAAATCTTTTCAACAATAAGGTCGGGCGTCTCCGCTGCATGGGAACGTATAGGGAATCCCATACAATACATGGCCTTATGTAGATCTGCTTTTTCTAAAACAGGAAGTAAGCGATACAGCTGAACCACATCATCAAAATTATGAAGCAAAATTTTGTCTTCAATTTTCGGATCTTTGCCAGAGATATATTGAAAATAAAGGTCCACACTTTCCTTTCCTGAAATTTCATCCTTTCGGTGCTCCCAAAGCCCCATAAAATTTTCCACTGTCTTTTGTTTCAAATTGGGAAGGAACTTTTTAATAGGCGAATAGCCCTTTACTAAAAGATAAAGGTCAAGATTAAAAGGCAGATGATCAGCCGCAGAACCGGCTCGTCCTCTGATGAAAGGCAGATCAAACTGCTGTCCGTTGTAAGTCAGCAGCAGGTCTGTTTGTGAAATTGCATCAAGATATGCCTTTAAGGCTTCCTGTTCCTGCTCAAGATTTTCTGCAAAAAATTGCTCAACCTGTAAGCTGTCCTGCTTTACAGTCAGCAGTCCTCCTAAAACAAACCGATTGCGCTGAGGGCTCAATCCGGTTGTCTCAATGTCCAGGACTCCCAGGCGCATGTCTTTAAAGTAAAGCTGAAAGGCCTTAGACGTATATTGGACATCTTGTATTTCTTTTGTTTTGTATTTCATATAAGCCACCTTATCAGTATTAGAATTATATCACAACTCCCGGAAAATTACAGGTACAAAAAACAAAACAGACTGCAGGGGAGCAGTCTGTTTTGTTCAAAAGGGGTATTGGGATTAGAGATTAATGAGGTTATCAGGGGGATAACCACAATTTGATTATAGCTGGTCATGTCAAAAAAATCAAGGGGTTGTCTAAAAATTTTAGAAAAAAGAAATTTTAGAAGGAATTTGTCGTTTTTTTTTGCTATAAACTGTTATTTTGGAACTATATAATAGATACGAGGACAGAAAGGTCTGTTCTCTCTAATAATCTTAAAAGCCCGGAAGGGACTAACGCATTTCTATTATATTAAGGAGGACGTATACGTGGAAGTTTTAAAAGTATCAGCAAAATCAAATCCGAATTCGGTGGCAGGAGCACTTGCAGGAGTTTTGAGAGAAAAGGGCGGAGCGGAGATCCAGGCCATTGGGGCAGGGGCGCTCAATCAAGCAGTAAAGGCCATCGCTATTGCAAGAGGGTTTGTAGCACCCAGCGGTATCGACCTTGTCAGCATACCTGCCTTTACAGATATAGAAATAGACGGCGAAGAGCGAACAGCCATCAAGCTGATCGTAGAGCCTAGATAAGAAAAAAAGACCTGAGCTTACATAAACATGCACTCAGGTCTTTTTTGTTGCAAAAATCCCGGCTTATCTTGCGGCGGCAGCCGTTTTATCGTATACTGATACGGTCATATAATTGAAGAAAGAGGCGATGAAAATGAATTCTATCAGTGACTTGATAAAAGACAGCAGAAAGATTGTCATTAAAATTGGCAGCAATGTTCTCTCTAATGATCATGGAGCTGTTAACCGTGAAGTATTGCATAGTATTGCAGAACAAGTCCATAGTCTTATAAAAGAAAACAAACAGGTAATCATGGTGTCATCGGGAGCGGGGATCTGCGGAGTAGGCGCCATCAATAAATGGAGCCGCAGGGGAGATATGAATTATAAGCAGGCCCTGTGCGCCATTGGGCAGGTAGAACTAATGATGGCGTATAAGGAGTATTTTGCAGATTATGATATCCATGTAGCGCAGATTCTCCTTACTAGAGAAGATTTTAAAGACCCGCATAGAACACTGAATATCCGCAATGCGCTTTTCACCTTGGTAGACGAGGGGGTTGTGCCTATTATAAATGAAAATGACAGCGTAAGCGTGGATGAAATCAAAATTGGAGATAATGACACTTTGAGCGCTCATACGGCTAATCTTTGGAATGCTGATGTGTTGATTGTTCTCAGCGATATAGACGGAGTGTACGATAAGGACCCAAAACATCAGCAGGGAGCTGAATTAATTGAAACCGTAACTGATATTGACAGTCTTCTTTCTCAGATTGATATTGGTGAAAAAAGCAGTTTTGGGACAGGGGGCATTGCTACAAAAATTGAAGCCGCCCGTCTGGTCAATCGCTATGGCATTTCCATGATTCTGCTTAATGGGAAAAAGCATGATATTATAAAAAAAGCAATGGACCATGAAGAAACGGGAACCGTATTTATAGGGAGGTAGAACAGATGAAAATTGGATTTATCGGTGCAGGCAATATGGGAGGCGCCATTCTAAAAGGCTACGCTGTGGCAGCTGAGAAAAAGGGAGATCAGATCTTTGTTTATGACAGAAAAGAAGAAACATGCAAAGCTTTAGAAACAACCTTTACAGCAGTAACAGCCTGCCTTTCGGAAAGGGAACTGGTTCAAAAAAGCGAGGCAGTGATTTTAGGTGTAAAGCCTAACTCCTTTGATGGTCTCCTTCCTCTTATAGCAGATCTTTGCAGCAGTGAAAAAATTATCGTGTCCATGGCCGCAGGCATCAGCATCTCCTATGTGGAATCTTATTTGGGAGAAGATAAAAAGATTATAAGAATCATGCCTAATACGCCGGCCCAGGTGGGAGAAGCTATGGTTGCAGTCTGCAGGAATTCCAGGGTAGAAGATGACGCATTTCAGCGTATCATGGAAATCTTTGAAACCATAGGCAAAGCCGAAGAGGTGGACGAGGAGCTGATTCATTGTGTCATTGGCGTCAGCGGAAGCAGCCCGGCATATACCTATATGTATATAGAAGCTTTGATGCAGGCTGCTGTAGAAAATGGAATGGAATTAGAAAAAGCAAAGGTCTTTGCAGCTCAGTCTGTCTTGGGAGCAGCGAAAATGGTGCTGGAAAATGATATTAGTCCAGAGCAGCTTCGTGTCAATGTGTGTTCGCCGGGAGGCACCACAATTGAGGCAGTCAACACGTTGTTTGAAAATCATTTTCAGGATAACGTAAAAGAAGGATTTCAGGCAGCAGTGGAGAAATCCAAAAGCATGACAAAGTAGGAGGAGCATATGATCTTTGAGGAAAAGAAAATAAGCAGTGAGAGACTCTATGAAGGGGCTATTCTCAACTTGAGGAGGGATACCGTAACAGTGCCTACAGGGACAGCATACCGTGAAATTGTAGAGCACAATGGAGCGGTAGCCATTGTACCTATTACAGAAGACGGAAAACTGGTAATGGTAAAACAATTTCGTTATCCCAGCGGCAAAGCAATATTAGAGATCCCGGCAGGAAAAATTGATAAGGGTGAAACAGAACCTGAAGAGGCGGCTTGCCGTGAATTAAAGGAAGAAACCGGTTACACCCCTGCAAAGCTCCATTACTTGGGGAAAATCAATCCCAGCGTAGCATATACAGAAGAAGTTATTTACCTTTATGCAGCAACAGGCCTTGTGCCGGGAAAGACGAATTTTGATGATGATGAGGCCCTGGATATCTTGGAATATGATTTTAAAAAAGCTTATGATATGGCTGCATCCGGGCAGCTGGTAGATGCTAAAACTGTAGCTGCCATCTTTATGACAAAAGAACAACTGGGTATAAAATAGCTTCCAACCCGCAGGCAAGTCCGATGGCCAGGGCAAAAAGCAGGATAACAAATAAGTAGGAGCCTGAATGTGTATTCAGGTTCTTTTTTAATGGCTGACGGGCGCTTCTGAGTGCTGCCACAGCGTAATTAACTGCAGCGGCAGAGGCCAGTACAAAGGCAGGAATTAAAATCAGGTTTTGCGGCAGTAAAGATGTGAGAATTACCAAAATTCCTTTATTTTTTAAAGTTTCTGCAATGAGGCCTGTACAAAAGCCTAAGGCCATACCCTTGTAGGTCAATGCCGCCAAGGCAATAGGAAATCCTAGAGCAGATAAACCTGCTAAAAATATGATCAGCAGAAGGAGCAGATTGCTGGCTAAGGAGGAAAAAAAGGGATTTGGGTAATCCATAGAGCTGGTATCTACATATAAGTATTGCTGTAAATACCCGGATAAATTATTTTTTTCAGCAGCAGACATGGTTAGCTCTAAAAAAATACCTGTGGAAATACCGGTGAGAAAGAAAAACATGGAAATAAAAATAATTTTTTTGCTGCCTATGGCTGAGGCGCCAGCTTGACCCAAGGAATATAAGCGACTATTATAAATTTTTTTCATATGTATGCCTCCTTCTTTTACGTAGATAAATTATGTTAACCAAAGAGACTTTATTACTGAATATCAAAAAATATCAGGAATCGACAAAATATTATTGTAAACTATATTTTCATGGATTATAATGGAAATAATTAACGTGTGTATTGTCAGCTGTAGGAAAAGCGCGGAGGAGGATTGTTTATGCTCTTAGATCAATTTTTTGATTATTTAAGGACAGAAAAACGAACGGCAAAGAATACGCTTGAGGCATATCGTCGTGATCTTTTAGAATTTTCTACATTTGAAGAAAAGCGGGGCATTTTAGATTTGCGTCAGACTCCGGGCACAGAGGTTGTGGCATTCCTGCTGGACTTAAAAAATAACGGCAAATCGGCGGCCACAGTAAACCGAAAGCTTGCCTCGGTCAGAGCTTTTTATAATTATCTGCAGGCCAGGGAGGAAATTTCCCAAAATCCTACTCATAATATTAAATCGCCCCGTATTGAGCGCAAAGCCTTGGATTATTTGACCCTGGAAGAAGTAGACCTACTGCTTTCCCTGCCCGACCAAAGCAGTGCAAGGGGAAGGCGGGATCAAGCGATTCTGGAGCTGCTTTATGCTACGGGCATTCGGGTAACGGAATTGATTCAGGCAAATGTGGAAGATATAAACTTGAGAATGGGATTTATCACTTGCGCCGGAGAACAGAGCAAGGCTCGGATTATTCCCATTGGAAGGCCTGCCAGAGCGGCAATAGAACAGTATTTATATGATGCAAGGGAAACGCTTTTAAAGGACAGGAAAGAGGAGCCTGCTTTGTTTGTT
>CAUEYG010000145.1 GCA_959021945.1 uncultured Eubacteriales bacterium
CTGTTTTCATTCCTTCTGCTGTAACATGGTCTACAAGATCGTGGACCTTTTTTGCATTTCCGCACACAAAAAGTCCTGAGTCTTTTCCCGGTTCACAGCCTTTGCAGACTTCCAGCTCAGGAACCAGGCCTGTTGCTACCAGCAGTGTATCACAGGGGATATATTGCCGCTGGTCTTTATCAGAGATTGGAGCAATAGAAACGCCTTTCAGGCGCTGATACCCATGGGTAGAAACGACGGTCCAGCCGTACCTCATAGGAATCTCAAAATCCTCTACGCACTGGACTATATTTCTTGCCAGTCCCGTTGCCTCCTGCCCAAGAACCATCCTGACCTTAATTCCCTCCAAGGTCATACGCCGGGCCATAATCAGCCCAATATCGCCGGAGCCTAAAATCACAGCGCTTCTCCCAGGCAAATAATTTTTCAAATTCATCATGAGCTGAGCTGAGCCAGCTGTAAAAATTCCGGCAGGCCGGCTGCCTGGAATCAGCATCTGAGGCAGGGTCCGTTCTCTGCATCCGGCAGCCACAATCACGGCGTCCGCCCTTATGCTTCTAGCTCCTTCTGCAGCGCTCACACATTGGACCTGCCACTGCTCTTCCCCTTTTACAATAGAAAGAACTGTAGTACTGGTATGTATCAAAACTCCTGCTGCCTCTGTTTTTTTCTCCCACAGCCAGGCATATTCTCCTCCCGTATAATCCTTTTCATACAGCTGGGTTCCAAATCCGTTATGAATACATTGAGGCAGTACTCCTCCCAAATAAGGGTGCCTTTCCAGCAGCAGGACTTGCTCCACTCCCTGTTCTTTTGCTGACACTGCAGCGGCCATGCCTGCAGGGCCTCCTCCGATTACAACAAGTTTCATGGGCGCAGCCTCCCTTTCACTACAGGGCTCCCCGGCCCGTTTTTTAAAATTTGTTCAGGCTGCACCTGCCACTGCTGGCTGAGAATATCAATAATCTGCGGCGTGCAAAAACCACCCTGGCATCTGCCCATGCCGGTCCGCAGCCGCTTTTTCAGCCCGTTAAGGTTATGAGGAGGAAGTGGAGAATGCAATACAGCTAAAAGATCACCCTCTGTAATGCCTTCACAGCGGCATACCGCGTTTCCATAAGCCGGGTTTTCCCGCAGCAGCTGTCTTTGCGTTTCCGGGTCTGCCTTTAAAAATAAGGGCTTGGCCCTGTATTCGGGCTGATAATCCTTATTGGTTTCTTGTCTGAGACCGGACTCTGCAAGGAGCCGGATCATTTCTCCTACTAAATAGGGAGAAGCCGTCATACCCGGATTCTTAATGCCCAGGGCGCTTACGAAATTTTCGCCGCTCATTCTTATAACAAAATCTTTTTCCTCTTTGGGAACGTTTTCAATGTTAGCTCTTATGCCAGCAAAGGAGGCGATAACACTGCCCAGGTCCAGCTCTGGCAAAACCTTTTGAACCACACGGGTAATATGGCGGATGCCCTGCTCGGTTGTTTCCGTACATTGAAAGCCTCTGGCTCTGTAGGAAGTAGGGCCTGCCAGCATATTTCCATCAACAGTAGGAGCCAGGAGCGTGCCTTTTTCGCCTTGCTCCTGAGCCTGGTAAATCACATGCTTGATGGGAGAAGGTCTGTCAAAGACCAGATATTCTCCCCGCTTGGGTTTTATAATCAAATCACGCTTGCGCACAAAACGTTCCAGCTCAGCGGCCCCCTCTCCGGAAGTATTGACAATGTAGGAGGTTTGAAGGCTGCCCTTGCTCGTATGTATTTCATAGAATCCGCCGTTTTTCTCAATGGCTTCTACTTTTGTGTTAAATTGAAATTCAGCGCCGTTTGCAGAGGCATTGAGGGCAGCATGGAGCACGAGCTGAAAGGGAGAGATAATGCCGGTGGTGGGGGCATACATAGCGCCTATTACACGTTGGGACAGCCCCGGTTCCAGTTCCCGGGCCTGATCGCCGGAAATCATTTTCATATCCGGCACGCCATTTTTAATCCCCTTTTTCCTCTTTTCCTCAATCTGTTTCAACCCTTCCTCATGAAAGGCAACAAAAAGAGAACCCACATATTCCATGGGAACATCCAGGTCCTGACACAAAGACTTGTGCATTTGGTTGCCTCTGGCGCAGGAAATGCCCTTCAGACTGCCGCCTCTTGGGTGAAAGCCTGCATACAGAACTCCAGAGTTAGCTTTTGTCGCACCTTCTCCAATATCGGATTCTTTATCTACAACTAAAACACGGAGCCGGTACTTCATCAATTCTCTGGCAGTAAGACAGCCCAGAATCCCGGCTCCAATAATCACTACATCGTATTTCATTGGATTACCTTGATTTCATCCCCAGCTTTTACGCTTCCTTCTGTAAGGACCTTTATAAAGATGCCTTCTCTCGGCATGACGCAGTCGCCGGCCAGTTCACGAATAGCGCAGCCATGGTGGCACTCTTTTCCAATTTGCGTCACTTCTCCCACTGCCTGGCCAACTTGCAATTTTGTCCCAACAGGAAGGGTAAAAAGCTCAATTCCTTCAGTGAGAATATTTTCTGCAAAATCACCGCTTTTCAGATCAAAATCCAGCGCCTTCTGGACTTTTTCCACGCTTTCTGCGGCCAGCAGGCTCACTTGTCTATGCCAGTTTCCTGCGTGGGCGTCTCCTACAATTCCATGGTCGATCTTTAAAAAGATTTCATCAACAGGATGTTTTTGCTCCCCTTTTTTTTCACTAATGCATACTGCTTTTACCTTAGCCATGATGATGGCCCTCCTTTTTGTGAATTTCAGCGCAGTCATGAGACTGTCCCCTTAATACGTCAATGCCGTGGCGAATAGGTTTAATCACTGCGGTAAGACACTCTCTTGCCGCCTTTTCACTGCCCGGCAGATTAACGATCAAAGTACCGCCCCGCAGGCCTGCCTCCGCCCTTGACAGCATCCCCATAGGGGTAATTTTCATACTCTCTGCCCGCATGGCTTCCGGTATGCCCCGTACTTCTCGGTCCGCTACAGCATGAGTGGCTTCCGGCGTCACATCGCGCCTTGAAAAGCCAGTGCCTCCTGTTGTCATAACCAGGCATACATCAAGGTCATCCGCACATTTAATCAGTTCTGCCTTTATGGTTTCAAAATCATCGGGAATCATATTAGTATAAACCACTTCCCAGCCGTTTTCCTTTAAAATCTCCTGCACCGCCGGGCCGCTGGTATCCTTACGCTGCCCTTTGGAGCCTTTATCACTCATTGTAATAACTGCCGCTATATAATTCATAATGGGTTCCTCTCTTTCTGCTTTAACGCCTTACTTTTCCCACACAAAATCGCCACTCTTGCCACCGCTCTTGCTCACAAGGTGAACCTGATCAATGACCATGTCCTTTTGCACCGCCTTGCACATATCATATACCGTGAGCGCTGCAATGGAAACGGCGGTCAGAGCCTCCATTTCCACTCCTGTGACACCGCTGCATTTTACCTCACTGCGGATTTCCACAGCCAAATCCTCTTCATTTAAGTGAAATTGGATATTGGCTCCATTGATCATAATAGGATGGCACATTGGAATTATTTCAGAAGTTTTTTTTGCTCCCATAATCCCTGCAATCTGAGCAGTCCCCAGCACATCGCCTTTTTTCAGGCCTCCGCTTTTAATAAGGGCAAAGCATTCCTCATTAACAAGGACCCTTCCTGCTGCTACAGCAGTGCGCTGTGTAACCGCCTTGTCTCCTACGTCTACCATTTTGGCCCGTCCATCTTCGTTAAAATGTGAAAAATCCGCCATATTATCCTCCTATCTGATTCATGTCTCTGCCAGCCTTGCTGGGGTTGTCAGCATTCATTTCTTCTCTTTTTTCCGGCTTGTCCATCACTGCGCTCCTGATGACCTGTTCCATCTCATCTGTGTTCAGACCTTTTAGGGAAATCTCCTGATCAGAGTGAAGGCACGGCTTTAATTTTCCATCCGCTGTAAGCCGTATTTTATTGCAGCCTTCACAAAAATCACAGCTCACGGGCCGAATGAGCCCTATGCGTCCGGCAGCGTCCGGCAGCTGATAAAGGCGAGCTACCCCTTCTTCTTTTTCCAGGGATACCAGCTGAGGCGCCCTTTCCAGCACTTTATCACAGCTGACAAACTTGGCCTTGTCAAAGCCAATGCCTCCGCCAATAGGCATCAGCTCAATAAAACGAACTTCAATGGGCTTGTTCTTTGTCAAATCCACAAAGTCAGCGATTTCATCATCGTTAAAGCCGCCCATCAGCACAGTATTTATCTTTAATCCTGTAAATCCTGCTTCTTCTGCTGCCCGAATCCCGGCCAAAGCATCCTCCAGCTCTCCAACTCTGGTAATATAACGAAACTTCTCTGGGTTCAGAGTATCCAGGCTGATGTTGAGACGGGATACGCCGGCAGCCTTTAACTCCTTTGCCATGTCCGGCAAAAGGGTCCCGTTGGTTGTCATACAGACCTCTTCAATACCGGGGATGTCTGCAACAGCGCTGCAAAGCTTTACAATGCCCCTCTTCACGAGAGGCTCCCCCCCTGTGATCCGAATCTTTTTTATCCCCAGGCGGGCAGCTGCCTCTACAGCCATAATGGTTTCCTCGGCAGTCATCATATCCTCGTGGGCTTTCTTTGCAATCCCTTCTTCCGGCATACAATATCTACACCTGAGATTGCACAGCTCTGTAACAGAAACCCGCATATACGTAATTTCTCGGTTATAATTGTCTTTCATTCAATATCTCCGTTAATGTTGTTTCTATTATTTATATCACAAACCCCCGGATTTTAAAAGTGCCAGGGCAAATATTCCGTCCAGCCCCTTAGGGCAGGCAGCGCCGTTTTATTATTTTGATTTTATCCTTTTCGTTCTCGCCTGCTTTCCTGTATTCCCCGAATCCCCAGACCTGCAGCAGCAGTAGCCAGGGCCCCGGCAACAACGATCAGATAAACAGGGTCTGTTTCCTTCCGCACATCATTGCTAAAGGTGGCTGTATTTTCTTTTCGTTTCAGGATCTTATTGAGGGGATCTTTAAACTCCTCTTTTTTCTTTTTATCTTTTTGCAGCTGGTTATTTTTATTGTCAGAGTCCTTGTCGTTTTTCTGCGCCATCAGCGCTTTCATCCGCTTGCCTCTGGCTTCAGCCTTTTCTGCTTCTGTAGCCGTACTGCCGGCCATAACAAAAGAAGAAAGGGTTTTCGTTTTAAAAATCTGGGTTCCGTTGGATTTAACGGATGCTACCTTTGTAAGGGCGCCTTCCCCTCCCACGGAATAAACGGTGCTGCTTTTTTCACTAATTGCATCATCAATAGGCATTTGAACCTCTACCTCTTTTTCAGGCTGTATCTTTTTGTCGCCCTGGTAAAACTGCACCCTGTAAAAGATAGCATCTGTCTCTTCTTTTGACAAATTCTTTTTCATGGACTGATAGTCATCCGTTTCCTTTCC
>CAUEYG010000146.1 GCA_959021945.1 uncultured Eubacteriales bacterium
AATGTGCTTTCTGCGCTGTGCAAAATCGTCTTGTCTTTTCATCCTTTTTCTCCTTATAATCAAAAACTACAAACTTGCTTTTACCTCTTCAACCGCTTTTTTGACCCATTCTACGTCCTTTTTCGTTTCCTCGGCCAAATATTTGTAATCTTCTTCTGTCGGGTTCATGGTGTATTTTCTCAGATTCCCCTTGATCAAAGATCGCTTCTGACGGTCCAGATCCAGATCTTTTACTTTGATCAAAGATGGATGCTCTGGAATAATAACGCTCTTTCCAGGCACTTCATCCTTTGGATCGCCAAACCGCACTTCAATGCCGTTTTCCTTAGCAAAGGAAAGCTGTGGCTGTAAATGCTTTCCAGCTCCGGTATATTCGGTTTCCTGCACCACGATCATCTGATCCTGATCCATCTCCTGAGCCAGGGCAAAAGCCGCAGCCAGAGAAGTATTTCCTGCAGGCCCCTTTTCCAGCCCTTCCAGAGTTGCCAAACATTCTGTAATATAGAAAACATCTCCCTGGGTGATAGTTACATAACGGTCCATATAACGCAGGGGTCTTGCCGCGGATCTTGGTACATCAGAGTGATCTGGATCAACGGCATAAGGTACTCCAAAGCCTGTGTGCCCTGTTGTACAGGATTTTAGATTAAAGGCCTTGTCCGATGCCATGTGAAGGCCAGTCAGATCAATAGATGCACCGATAACTTTTGTCTCAACAGCTCCTGCTTTTTGCAGGCCTCTGGCGGTTCCCGTCAGATTACCGCCTCCCGCATTGGTGCAGACAACCACATCCGGGTCTTTTCCATACTTTTCTCTAAACTGCATGGAAATCTCATAGCCCAGAGTTTCTACTCCTGCGATTCCAAAAGGAGTATAAAGGGAAGCATTAAAATATCCGGTCTCTTCCAGCAGCAAAATAAACTTGTAGAACAGCTCCGGCCCTACAGTCAGCTGGACCACTTCTGCACCTAATGCTTCGCACTTTCTGGCCTTTTCAACGATTTCAGGCTGCCCTACGCCTTTGGAGTCATAACATTCCTGTAAGATGATACATTTCAGTCCTGCAATCGCTGCCTGAGATGCCACAGCTGCTCCATAATTGCCGGAGGTTGCTGCAATAACTCCTTTATAGCCTAGCCTTTTCGCATGATAAACCGCATTAGCCGCTCGCCTGGCTTTAAAGCTTCCTGACGGGTTAGACGCTTCATCCTTAATGAAAATTCTGGCGCCCTTTCCTTGCGGAGCACAAGCTCTTGCCAGAGCTGTCAGGTTTTTCATTTCCCATACCGGAGTATTGCCCACGTTTACGCTGTACTGGATTTTCTGCATTTCCTCCAGAGTATAGCCTGTTTCACGCATCATTTTCTCGTAATCAAAGGCCATAGAGCCTGATTCAAATCTGGAATAATCGATACCAATGGCAGCTTTCATGACTTCCTGTTTTCTGCCCATTACGCTGTCATAATCCTGAGGTAATTTTGCCATTACTTGTCACCTCCAAATACGATTTCTCTTACTTGCTCATCAATTTTGAGCAGCTCCGGTACACAAGTTCCGAAATCATGTGTATAGTAAGGGTTCACTTCGATCAGTGTCCCTGTCTCATGTCTGCCGTTGACAGATTCAATTTCCACTTCATCGCCCACTTCTGCATCAGCAAGAAGGAAGCCTTTTGTCCACATTTCCAGAGGAACCTGCTGCGTGTCCTCCGGCAGCTTCCCTGTTCTTTCTTCGGCTTTGAGAATCACTTTGTGGATTCTCACCCATTCACCTTTTTTTACCATTTTCTATCTCCTTATTTTACAATCTTTGCTTCTTCACAAATAAGGTCTCTCATATCTCCCATAATGGCTCTTGGCACAGGAATGTCGATCATAGTTTGAAGTCCCGGTCTTGCATTGATCACATGAGGAATTGTGTTTAGAATCATTGCCATAGTTCCGATTCCGCCTTCGATTTCCGGAGTATTTGCCATATTTACAGGAGGGATGCCCTTAATTTCCACATAGTCGCCAGTATGAACGCCTACCTGTTCCGGTTCGATCTGCTGCGGATGGTCCATTTCAATTCTCATTTCTCCGTCTACATAACCGTATCCCTTCATTGCTACACCTGCAACGCTTCCTGCCGGAGCAAAGCCATAAGGGGACTTTCTGTCCACATCTGTTACGATTGGCTCCATATCCTGCTCAAATTTATCCAGCTCCCATCCCAGAGCTTTTGTAATCATTCCAATGGACTCTGCGAAGCCAACATGTCCTGCCATTGTTCCATCTGCCTTTCTGGCATTAAAATCTTCTACAGAAACACCGATTCCCTGCTCTTCCATAACAGCTGGTCCAAATGGAGACAGGCTGTTCACTCTTCTTGATACAATGTGATCCACTGATTCACAGGCACCGGTCCACAGAATAACCAGCAGGTCCATGATCAGACCAGGGTTTACGCCAGTTCCCAAAACAGAAACTCCGTTTGCTTTCGCAATTTCATCCAGCTGTTTGGAAAGTTCCGGCTCCTGAGCCTGCGGAAATGCCATTTCCTCTGCAGAAGTGATAACGTTCATTTTGTTTTCCATAACCAATTTCAGTTTGTCAAAAACTTTGCTGGTAAAAGAGTCTGTGCATACTACTACGATGTCGGCAGCTCCTGGCTTAATGACCTCTTCTGCTGTTCCAACAATCACATCCTGACGGTCGCCCTTTTCCATTCCCGGAACTACATCATAAAGACTTTTTCCTAGCTTGTCGCCGATATCAATAGCACCTACAATATCTACGCCCTTTTTCTTTGTGATCATTTTTCCGATTCCGCCGCCCATGGCGCCCAGACCCCATAAAATTACTTTTACATTCTCCATGTTATATTTCTCCTTTTCACCTCACCTTAAAAAACTTGTTCTTGTTTGTTTTCAATTATAGAAAGCAAAATTTGTGCCAATTGTCAGTTTTTTTACTACAGCCGGTGAAACCCTTTTATTTCCTAGTGTTTCCATTTTTCGGCTATCTATTTATGCTTTTATAAATCTAGCAAATATGCAATTTTTTTTGCGCATTTAGAGCAAATATTTTTGCACATATTCTCAAATCACTTCAAAACGCAGCTCCGGTTATTTTTCAGAAAAAAATAAGTTAAATTCCGTATTTTTTTAATTTGTGCTGCAGGGTTTGCCGCTTTAACCCAAGCTGTTTGGCTGCTCTGGAAATGTTCCCATCATTTTGGACCATACTTTTTCGCAGTATTTGTTCTTCACAGTTTTTCAGATATTGATCCAATGTATCTTTTTCTAGATCATATTCCAAAGAAAGCCCTGCTGGATTTTCAGAATAAGCCTCTTGTATCTGAATCTGCTTTTCTGTCAACACGTGTTCTTTATCAGCCAGGGAAACAGCTGACATAATAATGTTTTCCAGTTCTCTGATGTTGCCTGGATATTGATGGGATTTCAATTTTTCCATAGCGCCGTCAGAAACCATCCACACTTCTTTTCCATACTTTTCATTATGTTTTTTCAAAAAGCTGTCCACTAGAAACGGCAGGTCGTCCAAGCGATCCCGGAGAGGCGGAATAGCGATATTGACGATGTTCAATCTATAATACAAATCCTTTCGCAGCACGCCATTTTTAATCAGGACTTCCGGCGGTTCATTGACAGTAGCAATAATTCGCACATCAATAGGAATATCCCGGTTCCCGCCTACACGCCGTATGTAGTCCTCCTGTAAAACCCGCAGCAGTTTGCTCTGTAAATCATAGGGCATAGCGCTGATCTCGTCCAACAGCAGGGTTCCTCCGCTGGCTTGTTCAAAGAGGCCTTCTCGGTCTACTGCCCCAGTAAATCCTCCTCGCTCTGTTCCAAATAAAATTCCTTCCAGCAAGCTTTCCGGCAAAGCAGCGCAGTTTTGCGCCAAGAAAGGCTTATCTTTTCGATCTCCTGCAAAATGAATACTCTGAGCAAATAATTCCTTTCCTGTGCCGGTTTCACCATAAATAAAAACTGATGCATCTGTCTTTGACGCCCGTTTTGCAAGAGCCAAAACATCTTTAAAGGACTTGTTCTCTCCTATCAGATTTTCAAAGCAATACTTTTTGATCTCAGGCTTTCGCGTTTTTTTCGGATGGATGGATTCTTTCTGCAGCTTTAAGATGGTGTCGCTCATGGTTTTAATTTCTGTAATGTTTTTCCCAATCTCAATGGCCGCAATAACCTGTCCCTCTACTTCTACCGGGACTGTGGTATTGATGGTGGTAATCTCTTTTCCATATTTGTTCAGGTAAGTCTGCTGCTGGTTAATAGACGCTTTGTTTTCTTTTAACGCCCGGTAAAGCGTGCTCTCCTGTTTTGGAATATGAGAAAAAACTTCCCGAAAGGGCTTTCCCAAGACCTCCTCCCGCTTTACCATCTCCAGCCCAGCCATCTGTTGGTTGTATAAAATCGTTTTCCCCTTAGCATCTACAATATGAATGGCTTCATCTATCACATTGCTCAACTGATGCAAAAGCTGCTGATAATCTTTTGCTTTCATAGGTGTGTCCTCCTTATGCGCCTATTTTAGCACAAAAAAAGAGAGGGTGCAAATATTCTTGCACCGCTCCATTTTTGTGTTTTCTTTAGATGTACACCACGTCTACGCCTGGTGAACTGGCCGCATAAGCAAGGGTAGCATAGCACAGGTCAAACTCAACCACATCTCCCACTTTGTAATTATGAGAACAATCCTGTACATCTAAGATTGTGTGGTCACTGGATGCTCCCAAAACTTTTATATCTTTGTCCCGCGGAATCAGCAGTTCAGGAAAAGCGTAATCCACTTTTCCCAGTGCGATAATGACTCTTTTGCGAATTCCCCGGTCTACGAACTCCGGTTTATTGCCAAAGGCGTCAAACATAATTTTTCCCTGCGGGTAGCTTGGTTTTTCCCTGGCCTCAATGATTTCCGCCTGCAAGGTGAAGACGTCCTGGTACATATCGCTCATATCATATCCCCAAAGATCATGCAGGTCCTTTGCTAAAAGAATGCCTTCCCCAATTCGCAAAAGATTGATTCGGCGCGGCATATTTCCTTCTAGCACTCTTGGGTATGCAGTTGTAGCGCCTCCTGAAATAAACTCCAGCTCTCTTCCAATCTTTTCCTCAATCATTTCCGCACATTCTACCAGTTCATTGAGTTTTTCCGGGGTTGCCTCTATTGCCCCATAACAACCGAGATTTGTTCCTATCCCTGCCAGTTCCAGATTGTACATATTGTTTTCAACAGAGAGGGCGGCTTCCATCAATTCTTCTTTGCTCCAAAAGCCTTCCCGCAGATCGCCCAGATCAATCATAAGAATGACCTTATGTTTTTTATCCTGCATCCCGGCCTGATGGTTGAGGGCATTCAACACCTTTAAATCACTGTTAAGGCTGATTTCCGCCAG
>CAUEYG010000147.1 GCA_959021945.1 uncultured Eubacteriales bacterium
TATGGCAAAGCTAATAAAATCAATAAATTTGGGCTTGACAGAATAGGAAGGAATTTGATTACAATTCTCATAGTACACGCGCTGCCCAATCAGGTCGAGTTTTTGTCTTGGAATATATCGCACAAGCTATGAAAGAAGGTAATCAGGATACTATCATTAATCGTTTTAATGGAGATATTGGAAACCATACATCTACTATGCCAAACCAGACCTCTGTAAAAGATACAGGAAAAAGTATGTTGTATCTTTTTAAGGAGGCACAGGCAGGAAATCATTTTGCACAAGACCTTTTGGACATTTTCAAAAGTGAGCTTAGCTCAAAAGATGGAATTGCAAAAGGGGCAGAATCTGTGGATAAAGGAATTACAGTTCATAATTTTAGAGCTTCCTATACAGAATGTGAAAATGATACCGCAGTTATTTCATATGGTGAAAACAAGATCATTATCAGCATTATGGTTTCCAACCTAACCGATAACCGCCGAGATCACACTGTAGCACTGGAAAATATAAGGGAGCTATCAAAGCAAATATTATCCGGCTTTTCCTAAAACTGATCTTTTGAGTATGGTCCTAATCCGAACTCAAAGGATCAGTTTTTTGTTGGGAAAATTTTTTTGTAAATCCCATTCGACATTTCTCTACAGTGTTGCGATTCAAATTAAAATACAGTATAATCTACAAAGAAGTGTTCAGTAAAGAAGAACGGAGGTGTTTTACTTATGTTTTCACAAGCTGATTTATCTCAGATTATTGATTCCGCAGTAAAAGACATTTCCAAAAGAGTAGCCAAAACGGAAGTGATTCGTATTCCTTATATAGGAAATTTACCTATACAGGAGCCATGGACGTTTTTTTCAAAAACAGAAGGTGATTATGATTTGACAGTTGCCTTTTGCACTGACAGACAAGTAGTTAATGCTATGGTACGAAATATGAAACGAGGCTCTGAGGCTACAGAAGAAGAGGTTTCTGCTTATATGCAGGAGTTTTTTAATATTTTATGCGGACATATTATTTCAGCAGTTAATCAGAGTGGGTGTCTAAAGGCGTACTTTAGCATTCCTACTTTGATTCAGGGTGGTTATGAACATACATCCGACTTGCCGATTCGGTTTCATAGCAAATATGATTACGATTCACCCTATGGAGCCATGAGGCTGGAAGCGCTTCAAAGCTAAAAAATACGAATTGGCTGTAATCACAGGAGGTAAACATGAAAAAAAGCGTATTAATCGTTGATGATTCTATTTTTGTGTATGAAGAAATGAAGTATATGCTGGCAGATACAGACTATCAGGTGGCGGGCTATGCCAAAGACGGAGCTCAGGCTATGAGGATGTACGATGAGGTAAAGCCGGATGTTGTAACAATGGATATTATTATGCCAGGCATTAACGGCATTGATACAAGCAGGCTGCTACTTGATAAATATAAAGACGCAAAGGTTATTATCGTCAGCTCTCTTGCTTATGATGAGACAAAGGAAAAAGCAGAATCTGCAGGTGTCAGTGGGTTTGTGTTCAAGCCCCTTGAGAAAGAAGCCTTTATTCAAGCCTTAGACAAAGCAGCAGGAAATGATCACATACAATAAGAAAACGTTAAGGGTGCAGAATCATGGATGAAAACAAAAAAAATCGGTTTTTGAAGGGATTGTGGGGGAAAAACAAAGAAGATAATTCCACTCAGGACCAGCAATTGCAAGAACATGAACAAAATCAGGATGTGCAGAGGCAGCAATCTGCAGATCCTGTTGTCATTGAAACGATTTCCACAGAAAAAAACAGAATGGATTTGGCGTATCGGCTGTATTGCAGATGGTGCCGCTATGAAAATAGAAAGCCTGTCGAGCAGTTATTTTCCAAGTGGATGCTTGCGCCTGTATCAGAGGGTGTACAATTTGATACGGATGAGACGGCAGCTTATGGTGAAGAGTTCCGCCAACAGTTGCTGCTGACAGCGGACCAAGTTTTAAATCAGCTGGAAGAAGCGGAACAAAAGGCGATTCAGTTGGAAGAAAACGCCGGACAACAGGAGCTTGTCTCAGTACAGGAGCAAGTGAAAGCACCTCCTGATATTGATGCAGCTGTATATATACAGGTGCCTAAGGGCAATATGATAGCGCTGCTTTGCGCATTCCCTCCCTTTGGGGCAGGCGGAAAACTGGATAAAACAGTCATTAACGAAGCTTTGGAATCTGCCGGAGTAACTTATGGGATCAACCAGGAGCTGCTTGATCAAATAACAGAAGAAAATTTATTTTTTCAAATTTTTCCTATAGCTGTGGGAGTTACTCCCATTACAGGAAAGGATGGAAGTATCATCGAACATATACCTCGGGAAGAAATTCTCAGCTTTGAGGAAGATGCAGAAGGCAGGGTTAATTATAAAGATTTAAACCTGTTTCGCAATATTCGAAAAGGTGATCTGATTTGTGATATCATTGCGCCGGAAGAGGGCAAAGACGGAACCAATGTAAGGGGAGAAACCGTAAAAGCTGCCAATGGAAAGGCCCCTAAAGTTCCGGCTGGAAGCCATACAATTATTTCACCGGATGGTACTCAGCTGTTGGCTGATTTTGATGGGTATATTTCTTTTCAGGCGGGGAAGTTTCGTATTGAAGACCAGCTTGTTATTAACGGGAATGTAGATATGTCTGTAGGCAATCAGGATTTTCTCGGAGATATCATTGTACATGGCGATGTAATAAGCGGATTTCAGTTAAAAGCTACGGGCAATATTTTAGTAAAAGGAATTGTAGAAGGCGCAGTACTGACTGCTGGGGAAAATATTGAAATCGGAGACGGCATGAACGGCAGCAATCGGGGAGAACTTCATGCAGGAGGTTCAATACGAAGTGCTTTTTTAGAAAATGTAAAAGTATATGCTGCCGGAAACGTGAATGCGCAAAGTATGATATCCTGCCAAGTTCACTGCGATGGTTCTATCTATGTAGATCAGGGAATCGGAGTATTGATTGGAGGAACTATTACAGTAGGAAAATCAATTACAGCGAAAATTATTGGAAGTAAGGCATACCGAAAGACAGAACTTTTTTTGGGAATGATGCCAGAAACCCGTACAGAAAAAGAGGAAAAGACAGCAGAGCTGGAAACAGTGAAAGAAACGAGGAGCCTTCTGCAAAAGAATATTCATTTCCTGCAGACTTCCAAATCTTTGACGCAGGAAAAAGCATCTGTTTTAGAACAGTTGATTGAACAAGAAGATTTGTATGAAAAAATAGAAAAAAGACTGAATGCGGAAATTGACCGTCTGAATGAAATGACAACTGATTATAAAAACTGCTTTGTCCGCGGCGATACAGTATATCCGCCGACAAAGGTTACAATCGGCGGGCAGTCGTATTCTTTGGAAACTGCTTCTACAAACTGCAGATTCTATTTGTCTGTGGAAGGCAATGTTGTTCTTGGAGTCAATTAATGGCTTGCTGGAGCAATGGTAAATAAAATATGAGAATATATTGAATTGGGAGGTAGAGAACATGTCTTTATTCGGAAGGCTTTCCAGACAGATGAATATGGCAGAAGACAAGAAGAAAAGAGTCAATCTGCAGGAAGAATTAAATCAGACTTTGAGGCGAAATCTTGAAGAAGCCAAGCAGCAATATCCTACCAGTGTAAATGATTTTGATGCTTTTTTACCCTTGATACAGCAGGAAATCACATTATATATGTTTGGGCAGGAAGACGATACGAAGGAAAAAACAGTTGACTCCGATTTTTCTAAAGCAAAAGATGCCATATCTGTATTTTATATCTCGGAAGATAAAATGGCAGCATATGCTTGTGTACTGCCACCGCTTAATGAAGGGAAGGACATTGAACAGACTACTTTTGAGGAAGATTTAAAATACGCAGGTATCGTATATGGAATTGATAAGCTTTTAATGAGTGAAATAATCGAAGATCGGAAATACTTAACTCCCTTTCCAATTGCGGCAGGCCTTCCTCCAAAGGATGGGCAAGATGGTGTGATTACAGAAAATTTCAAACGGATACAGGCCTTAAATATTGAGCTGCAGGAAGGAGATTCGATTGATTTTGATCAAGAATATCCTATGCAGATTATAAAAAAAGATGCTGTTATTTGCCAGGTTCAGCCGGCTACAAAGGCTGAGCACGGGACAGATGTTGTGGGAAATCTATTAAATGGGAGTGACGGAACGGAAATCCAGATTTTCCCTGGCCCTAACACTTCCTTATCAAAGGACAAGTGCCGCTTGACGGCATCCATAGATGGTGTTGTTTCACTGACAGAAGAAGGTGGTTTTTGCGTCCAGCCTCAACGCTCCATAAGCGGTGATGTAGGAAGGCACACAGGCAATATTTACTGCAAAGGTGATCTTTTTATTTCAGGCAATGTAAGGGATGATATTATTGTCAAGGCCTCAGGCGATATTATAATTGGCGGAGAGGTGAGAGAAGCAAAGATTACTGCCGGAGGCAGCATTCGCATTCAAAAGAAATGTACAAAAGGGCAGACTGAACCGGAACTGAGGGCTGACGGACAAATTCAATGCGCTGTCATTGAAAATTCAGAAGTACATGCCGGAGGTAATGTTTATGCTGAAGTGATTATGGACAGCCGTGTTATCAGCGGAAGTTCGGTTTATGTGCAATCCGGACGCGGACTTTTAATTGGGGGAGAAGTAAAAGCGCGTACTAACGTATCTGCCAAAGAAATAGGAAATCTTTCAGAATGCTCCAATAGTATCAGTGTAGGATATCAGCCCGGTGTAAAAGAGGAATTGCAGGAAAAAGAATCATCCCTTAAAGAAGCGACCAGTACATTGAATAAATTGCGTAAAAATGTTTCAGCATTGAAATCTTTTGGAAATACGATTTCCCATGAAAAAAGAAAAGTTTTGGCCCAGCTTGAGGAACAGAGAGGCTTGTATGAAAAAAAAGTAAGTGAACTGGCTGATGAGATAAAGGCTTTGACTGTTATTTTACATAAGGCAAGTGCAGGTGATGTCTCCTGTGAAAAAATGTATCCTGTTACCGAAATTTATATTGGTGACAAACGAAAAGTAGTGCGGGAAGTTCTGACAAATTGCAAGGTCTATTTACAGGGAGATACAATCGTTGCGAGATAAGAAGCATTTTAATTAAGATTCCGTTGAATTATCGAAAGTAAATATCTTTGCATAGATGGAAATGTAAAAATATGTAAAAATGATTGCCAAAAGCTAGTATTCCTCTTTAAAATCATGTATAATCTTATTGGGTGAGATTAATGAATTGATTTTTTTAAAAATAGGAAATCTTATGGAGGGGTAAAATGATTGAAAGACAAGACTTAGAAATGATTGCGGACATTGTGACAGCATCTTTAGAGCCAATAAAACAAGACCTAGTAGGAATTCAGTTGAATATTGGCTCCATGCAGGAAAAG
>CAUEYG010000148.1 GCA_959021945.1 uncultured Eubacteriales bacterium
CCCCCGGAGAGTCCTTGTATTTGGCAATGATCTGGCTGAGCTGTGATGCTAACTCCTTGGCATCAGGGCAGCCGGCACAATGCTGTGTCATGATAATGTACTCCTTTCACATCATAAATAAAACAAAAACTACCAATTATTACTGCATCTAAGAGTATTCTAAAGATTGCAGAAATCGTATTGGTCTTAAGAAATAGTATCATAATTGATACGGATGTGTCAATTAGGAGAACCGAATTTTAGGAAAAGATGTAGAATTCTGACTTATAAAAAAAGACCTCCAATATGAAAGAAAGAGAAGGAAACCAGCCATGCTGTAGTGCATTGAAAGAACACAGCTCTTAACGCATATATCCATCCTCCCATTTCTCTGCGTATTGAAACGAGGGTGGCAATGCAGGGAATATAAAGGAGACAAAAAACAAGAAAGGAAAAGGCTGATAAAGGTGTAAAAATGCTGTTCAGCATAACGGATAGCGAAGCGCCTTTCGCTGATTCTGTTAAAATGGCAAGGGTGCTGACAATGGCCTCTTTTGCAGATATGCCAGTAAGGAGTGCAGTGACGGCACGCCAGTCTCCGAATCCAAGGGGTGCAAAAACTGGGGCTGCTGCTTTTCCAATGGCAGCAAGAAGGCTGTTTTCGCTGTGGGCTGCCATCTGAAAGCTGGTATCAAAGGTTTGAAGAAACCAAATAAGAATAGAGGCAGCAAAAATAACAGTAAAGGCTTTTTTTATAAATCCCTTGCTGTTTTCCCACATGCGGAGCAGGACGTTTTTCATTGCAGGTACTCGATAGGGCGGCAGCACCAGAATCAGAGGGTCAGGGTTTCCCTGAAAGGTTGTTTTTCTTAAGATGAACGCCCAGGCAACGGCAGTCAGGATTCCTGCAGCGTATAGACTGATCATAATCAGGGCCTTGTGCTCTGAAAAGAAAGCAGCAGTAAACATGGCATAAATAGGTAGCTTTGCACTACATGACATAAAAGGAATCAGGGCAATGGTCAGGTGACGGTCTCTCTTTCCCGGCAGAGATCGGGTGGACATAATGGCAGGAACAGAGCAGCCAAATCCGATGAGTAAGGGGACCAGCGACCTGCCGGAAAGGCCTAGCTTTTGCAGCAGTTTGTCCATAACAAAGGCGACCCGGGGTATATAACCACTGTCTTCCAGTATGGTTAAAAAGAAAAAAAGAACTGCGATAATGGGCAGGAAGGAAAGGACGCTTCCGATTCCGGCGCAAACCCCATCAATAACCAGAGCGTGGAAAGCAGGGTTAACTCCGGCAGCCAGCAGTTTATAACTGATCCAGTCAACAAGGCGGCTGATTCCGGCGGCTAGCCAAGAGCTCATCCAACCTCCCAGAGAGTTGAAGGTCAGATAGAATACGAGCAGCATAATGGCAAGAAAAATAGGGATTGCAAGGAATCTATGTGTCAGGAGTTTGTCTATCTTTTGCGACCGAAGCTGCTCCTTTGTGCAGTATAAAGCGGACTCTGCAACATCTGTATATAGCTGATGCAGATAGGCGTAGCGCATTTTAGCGATGGACAATTGCCCATCCTCTTTCACATGCAGCGTCATATCTTCCAAAAGATCAGAGATAATGGCTTTTTTTGCATCTGGCAGGCAGAGAGCCTCTAAAATCATTTTATCGCCCTCCATTATTTTTGTGCAGCAAAATCCAAGGGGAAGCTTGCTTTTTTTGGCTTCTTCTGCAATGAGGCCGCTGATCGTGTGCCGGGCAGTGCGGGCATAACCGGTGCAGAAATTTTCCGGATGGGCAATAGCACCATCCTTGGCAAGGGCTGCCGCCTGCTTGAGTAAGCGGTCGAGTCCCTGGTGTTTCCCGGCTGAAATAGGCAGCACTGGAATCCCCAGTCTTTGTGAAAGCTCCTTTATATTAATCCTTAGATGATTGTTTTCTGCTTCATCCATCATGTTCAAGGCCAGTACCAGGGGGATGTCCAGCTCAGATAGCTGCAATGTCAGATAAAGCTGGCGTTCAAAACTGGTGACATCCACTACATTAATAATGGCGTCAGGTTTGCCGTGCAGGAGAAAATCCTGGACAGCCCTGTCTTCAACGGAATAGGAAGAAAGGGAATAAGCCCCTGGAAGCTGAATCAGATTGATTTGTTTCATCTGTTTTGCAGCGCCTTCTTTTGTTTTGTTTTCAGGTGTTGTAAAGTATCCAGTATGTGTGCGTCCTCCTGTCAGTTGGTTGAATAAGGTTGTAAGACCTGCCTCTGGGTTTCCTATTAATGCAATATGAACCGTCATAGTTTCACCTCCGTAATCACTACATGGCGTGCTTCTTCCAGGCGCAGGATTAGAGCATAGCCTCTTAGATATAATTGAACCGGGCCGCCAAAGGGCGCTGCTTTTCCCATAAAAACAAGAGTTCCGGGAGTAAGTCCCAGATCCAGCAGCCTTTTTCTCAGAGGGGCAGGCGCATCAATGGCGTGAATGCGTCCTTTTGTTCCTGGTTTGAGCTTGTCTAATGTCATGTAAATCAATTCCTTTTCGTGGGTATTGTTGTTTCAGTTTATGCAGGCATTGGGGTGAATATGAATAGGAAATATATTGTATACCTATATATATGTGCTTTCTTTTTTGTCTGAATCCATTATAATGGACACATTAAGAATTTCAGGAGGATATAGGAGTATGAAAGAATATAGAATCTCACATTTGGTCAAGTCAGAGGACTTAAATCACCATGGAACTCTCTTTGCAGGAAGAACTGCTGAGTGGTTGGTAGAAGCGGCTTTTATTGCAGCCGCAGCTACTCATGGACGGCCCCAGGATATTTTGTGTGTCAACGTTCATGGCTTTACCTTTAAAAAACCTGTTCAAAAGGGAGACATTCTGACCATACACAGCCGGATTGTTAAGGCGGGAAATACCAGCCTGATGGTTCATGTAAAAGCCTTGTGTGAAATTGACGCAGGGCAAAACGTAGAAGGCTTTGTTACTTTTGTATGTGTGGAGCCGGATACAAAGAAAAAACGCCAGCACGGAATTGTGCTGGATGAGGCGGAAAACGAAGAAGAGACTCTTTTAAGAGAAAAGGCGCTGACAGTATCTTAATAAGCCCGCAAAAACCTGAGAAAAAACTGCCGGTCTGGCAATTGCTGCCAAGCCGGTAGTTTTTTTGCGGTTTAATAGATAAAAAAATTTCCTTCTTTTAGTGAACTTGACCTACCGCTGAAAGCTCCATATAATAAAAGAAAAAGAGTAAGAAAGGAAGCTATTATGGAATTATATCGCATGGGGCCGATCCGTCCTCCAAGTGAAGCTCAGAGCCTTCTCTTGCAAGTGACGCAGGGCTGTACCTGGAATAAATGTAAGTTTTGTAACCTTTACAGACATACAAAATTTCGCGCCTTTACAATTGACAGTATTAAAGAGGACATTGACCGAATGGCTGCATACGCGGAAAGGGCGTTAAAGCATAAACAGGCTGATGGAAGCTGGGACCTTGATGGGATAAACAGAGAGCTGGGATTGATGTCTTCGGAGGAGCAGCATTGCTATTATGTGGTGGCTGTATGGCTGGTGAACGGAGGAAAACAGGTATTCCTACAGGATGGAAATACCCTTGCACTCAGCGGAGGCAGACTGACAGAAGTGCTGCAGTACCTCAAAAGTGTATTTCCACATATTGAGAGAATTACTTCCTACGGAAGAGCGGAGAACTTATCAAAAGTCAGTGCATCGGAGTTTGCTGAGCTGAAAGCGTCAGGCCTGGACAGAATCCATTCCGGCTATGAATCAGGATCAGATGAAGTTTTGAAACTGGTAAACAAAGGCGTTACATCAGAGCAGCAAATTCAGGCAGGTCAAAATATTAAGGCAGGGGGAATAGAGCTGTCTGTCTACTTTATGCCGGGTCTGGGCGGAAAAGCTTTGTCCCGGGAAAATGCCCGGGGCATGGCTGATGTGGTGAGCCAGGCAAATCCGGACTTTGTACGGATACGAACAGCCTGCATTAAGCCGGAAACAGAATTGTATCACGATTTTAAAAAACAAGGAATCGCTCTGTGCAGTGAAGATGAAAAAGTATTGGAGATCAGAACTTTAATTACGGAAATAACAGGTGCAGACACGCGAATTGTCAGCGACCATATTGTTAACCTTTTGCAGGGCGTTAAAGGCAGTGTACAAAAGGATAAGGAAAAAATGCTAGCAGTCATTGATGAATATTTAGGCTTGCCGGAGCGGGAACGAAAACTTTTTCAGATTGCCAGAAGGTTGGGATATGTAACGAGTCTGAAAGAACGAAACAGGCAGACCAACGAAAATATGGAGCGCTTTTGCCGAATCGTAGATCAAATTCCGGATGAGTCTCAGTGGAATGAAAAAATGAATGCTCTGGCAGGGCAGTATATCTGAGTCGGGAGGGAACTATGAAGCAGGAAACACTTTCCGGGGTGAGCTTTCAAAAGGTATTGAACGGGATTGATGACGGAATTTTTATTTCAGATGCCCGAGGCACCATTATTATGGTCAATAAAGCTGTGGAAAAAACGGGAAATAAAAAAATGGAAGAGCTGGTAGGACGAAATATCGATGATTTAGTGGCGGAAGGATATTGTTCAGAATTTGTTACAAAAAAAGTGATTGTGTCTGGGAAAAAACATACGATTATGCAAAAGCTAAAGGATGGAAGAGAATTTATTGTAACCGGCAGCCCTTATTTTCAGGATGATAAGCTGGAAATGGTGGTGGCCTGTGAACGAGACATTACCGAGCTGACACGCCTGCAGGAAAAACTCAATGAAGCGGAGGAGCTAAAATCTCGATATGAAGAGGAACTGAAAAAAATAAAGCATAGAGATATGGGATTGAGCAATGCTATCTGTGCTTCTAAAAATATGATGAAAACAGTAGCGCTGGCCCAAAAACTGGCTAAAATAGATTCTACAGTATTAATACAAGGTGAGTCCGGTACTGGCAAAGAGGTGATTGCGGACTGCATCTATCAAAATAGCGCCCGAAAGGGGAAGCCTTACATAAAGGTTAATTGCGGTGCTATTCCTGAAAATTTGCTGGAATCGGAAATGTTTGGATATGTAGGCGGTGCGTTTACAGGAGCGTCAAAAGAAGGGAAAACCGGATATTTTGAGGCTGCCAGCGGGGGAACCATTTTTTTGGATGAAATTGGAGAGCTGCCTCTGAGCCTGCAGGTAAAGTTGCTGAGAGTGATACAAGAGCGGACTCTGACCCCTGTAGGAGGCACTGCAAGCATCCCTCTTGACATCCGCATCATTGCAGCTACCAATCGTAAATTAAAGGATATGTTGAAAAGCGGGCAGTTTAGGCAGGATTTATTTTATCGCCTTAGTGTGACTACGATCAATGTGCCGCCTTTGAGAGATCGAATTGAAGATATTATTGA